>JAGNMT010000518.1 GCA_017991025.1 Verrucomicrobiales bacterium | reverse complement strand
CGGCCTCTTCGAGTGCCATGAGCACAGCGATCGCGGCCGGGCCTTTGGTGGCTGACCAGACCGGGGCGAGGGTATCGGATTCCCAGGCGACCGAGCGGTCGGGATGCATCCAGCCTTCGTGCAGTGAGCAGATTTCCTCCCCGTTTTTCCAAATGGAAAGAGAGGCACCGAGTTCGCCCCGCGCTTCGAAATTACGCCGGAAGGCGGCTTCGAGTTTAGTGATCATTTTCCAGTTGGCCGCAGTTTCAGAGCTCATCCCGCACTGCGACGAGATCAGGGTCGGTCAGCGCCCGGGCACGAAAGGTGCGGTCCATGTCGACCGATTGACGCAGCCAGGTCAGTGCCGCCTGCGGTTTTCCGAGGGCGAGCTCGTAACAGGCGAGGTTGTAAAAGTAGACCGGCTCGTCGAGGAGGGTCTCGGGGCCCGATTGCAAATGATCAATGGCCTCTTCCGTGCGGCCCAGTTGATGAAGACAGAACGCGCCCTGGACGAAACCCGCATGGGAGTCGGGGTGGACTTTGCAGAGTCTTTCGCTTAGCACGAGGGCCTCTTCCAGATTCCCTTGATCGAGTCGTATAATGATACGCATCCCATACGCTTCGGGACTGTCCCGCTTTTCCGGCGGCAAACCGTCCACTTCGCGCCAGGCTTCGTCATACATCGCGAGATCGATGTATCCGCGGGTCTTGTCCAGCCAATAGGGTTCATCCATAAACGACGTTGATAGGAAAGTGGAAAATGAGCCTCCGTTGGGCCGTTTTGTCAATCGGGCTGGAGATTACCATGCCACGCGCGGATTTGATGGAGGAACTTCTTCTCCGCCGCCGGGTCACGATCGTTTCCACTGTAGCACACACTGTAGTAATAGGCGATGGCGGCATGCAGATGATCGGGAAGGGGTTGTTGATCCGCGAGCCGGTTTATCAGTTCCCGCCACGTATGGCCGGGCTTGCGGTTGAGCCCGAGGTTGCGGGCACCGCGCTCCAGTTCGCGGAGGAATTCAGGGACAAATGGAGGCGGGGCCAGTTCGTGTTGCCCCGCACCTGCGAGCATTTTCCGGGTCTCACCCCGTCTCGGCAGTATCCACCAGATTCCGGCAAGCAGACCTAGTCCGATCGCGGTGGAGAGGAGAAAATGACTGGAGAGAAAAGCGATCACTTCAGCGACCATCTCACCAAAATCGCGCCGCGTATTGACTCTCCGGGGGGCGAACTCGGAGAAATCATGGTAGAGCGTTTCGTCCATCGCGGGGAGTGATGCGGTTCCGGCCAATCTCGGGGCGGCGGCAGGGACATTGGGAGTCGTGTCAAAGATGACCCACTGATTGTCTTCCGGGGTCAGTATCTCGGCCCAGGCGTGGAAGTCACTGTCGCGGAAGGCGATGAGGCTCTGTCCCTCGTCGGCGCTGCCTCCGGCATACCCGTAGGCTATCCGCGAGGGGACCCCGAGGCTGCGCAGCATCATCACTGTGGCGGCAGCGTAGTGTTCACAGTGTCCCTGGTGCCCGCCGAAGAGGAAATCCTTTACCGGACTGGAGTCTTCCGGTGTCGAGAAGTTGAGTGAGTAGGTTGTATTCACGCGGAGAAAATCACGGATACTTTTAAGAGGATCTTCAGATCCGAATCCCGCCGTCAGCTCTGTCACCTGTGAAGCGAGCGGTGAAGGCGGCAGGTTGAGGTAGATCCCCGCTGCGTCCTGTTTTCGCAGTCGTTCGATGTCGAAAGAAGGATCCGCCGCGGATGAAAGGGGCGGGGCCGAAGCACTGTAGCGAAGCCGGGTAATCTCTTCGGCGGGGGCGAGTTGATACCAGTCGTCGGCAAATTCGTATACGGCTCCGGAAAAAAGGGTCGTCGAGTTGCTCAGGACCGGGAGCTGCCCGACGGAGTCACGGGAAATGAAAAGGGTGTAGGGAGAGACCTCAACCGTCTCCACGTCTTTCAAGCGGATGGTATTGTCTTCGTTTCCGTCATCGATATCGTAAAGCCATCGACCGCTCCGGATCGGGGCGACCACCTCATCGCTCTCGAAGAGCGCGAGCGTTGAGGTGCGGACGTAGACGGGGGAAAGCAGCCAGGAGCGGAAAAGCGCGGGGGAATGGGCTTTAATCTGGACCTCAACATGGTGGTTGAAATGAATGTTTGCCTCGCGGGGCAGGTGGCGTGAAGCCCCATCGATGAGACTGCGGCTGCCTGCCGGAGCGGCAGGTCGGAAAGCGTTTGAGTCGTCGGATTCAAATTCGTTCGGGAAAAACCACGGACGTAATTTTTCGCCGGCAGAGGTCGAGGCGAGAACAAGTCCTGTGATGGCAAAGACCCCCGGAATGACAATGAGAATGAGGCTCCTGAAAAATGAGGACGCAGGGAGAAGCGAGCGAGTGATGAAGGCAACAACAGGCAGCGCCGCCAGGGGATAAATCTCCCAGGGACCGAAGTCATATCGCTGTGTCGCCGTGGCGGCCGTCAGGAGAACGAGTCCGCCGAAGATGCCAACGAGCCCCTGGCGGGCGAATGACGAATTGCGGCTTTTCGGGAGTCCTGCTAAAACATCTGCGGTGACCCACCATAGCAATCCGATCCCGAGGTGAAACGGGAAGGTCAGTTCAGCGCGAAGCGCGAGCGCTTCTCCCGTGGTGAAAAGACGGGTTTCAATAAAAAGGGCGCTCCCGGCAATCATCGCTGGTGCAAGCGTTCGGGTCAGGAGGCGTGCCTTATCACCCCGTTTTCCGATGATTGCGCCACTGGCGATCGAGGTCAGCAGAACCAGAATCGACAGAGCCATCGGTACCGGTGAACCCGACAGCATCCATGCTGTGAGCGAGGCCGCGAGGGGTGCCAGGATGGCGACTGGACGAAGGTTCATGAGGAAAGGCGATGGCGGGTTTTCAGTCCCGGCCTTGACTGGCTCGTTAGGGAGGTGGCGTCAATAAAAGTGCTTTTTGCAAAGATTTCGCGGAAGCTTTCCTCCCATTGCGACCGGGGGCAGTCGCTGAGAACGAATACTTCATCGCAGTCCCGGAAATCAGTCCCCGTGTCTCGCAGAGAAGCGAGTGAGGGCACCCGCCTGCGTCGGCAGAGTGCGAGATGGTCGAGGGCGGATTCGAATGATTTCCGATTTGAAAGACCGGTGGCTCTGTCAGGGAAATGACGAAACACCAGCAGTATCTCCTCCCTCTGAAAGCGAATGAGGAGACCCGTGGCGATTCTCAGGATCATCTCAAACGTCTCGGGTGTGAGGACTTGACCGGCGGGTTCATAGGAATGAATAAGGATGCCATAACGCCTTGGTTTCGGGAGCGGTGGTTCCACTTCGGAGACATGGAGTTGGCCCGATCTCAGGCTGCTTGGCCAGTGAATACTCCGGATCGGGTCGCCGGAGCGGAATTCACGTAAAAGGCGAAAGTCCGCCGCCGGTTCCGGCGGATCGAGGGAGTTCCCGGTTG
>JAGNMT010000517.1 GCA_017991025.1 Verrucomicrobiales bacterium | reverse complement strand
GGCAGGTCGAGGTGCGAAACCCCATGCTGCTGCCGCATCGCGTCCCCGAACCACATCACGAGATACTCGATGAGCCGGTTGCGCCGTTCGAGGTACTCGACCTCGATCATGGCCTTGTAGTATTCCTCGCGCTGCTTCAGGTAACTGCCCTCGGTCTTATTCTTGTAATGGGCCACTTCCGCTTTCTCGGCCGCCTCATTCTGTTTGGTGATCGCGGCTTTTTCCTTTTTCAGAATATCGGAGAAACCCGACATCAGTCCGAGCGCCCCGGAGATGCCTTTACGCCCTTTCACGGCATGGGCTTGCAGCGCCTCGAGGAACCCGCGCTCGCTCTCGCTCAAGACCTGCGGCACAAGGGATCCGGTCAGCATCACACGGATGCACCTCGAGAGGATGGTCTCAAGGAGCATCTCGGGCCGGGAGGTGAGAAGAAGCAATCGACTGGCCTGGGGCGGCTCTTCGAGCGTCTTGAGAAAAGCATTTTCCGCCTCAGGTCCCATGCGGTCGGCATCCTTGACGACGGCAAACTTTGTCACCCCGGCCGGAGCGGCCATCTGGAGGGTGTGCTCGATGGCCCGAATCGCATCAACGGTGATGCGGCGGGATTTGGACTCGGGACCAATCACGGCGGTGGTGCCGGACCGCAATTGCTCAAGCGTCTCCGCCCTCCTGGCGCGGTCGACCTCGTTGACCATGGCGATCATCTGAATGGCGAGCCGTTCTTTGCCGCTGCCGTGAGGCCCCATGATAAGATAGGCATGCGCGAGCCTGCCATTGGCGTGAGCCAGCTCCATCAGTTCAAGGGCTTTTTCGTAGCGAAAACTCATTGCTTAGATCGGGGCAAAGCGCTCTTTGAAAACCCGGAAGATGGCGGCGGAAACGTCATCGATCCCGACCGAGGCGTCAATCACCACGATCCGCCCGGGATCGGCGCGAGCTAAGTCGAGATACCCCTGTCGGACGGCTTCAAAAAAAGCCAGCGGCTGCGATTCGATGCGATCTGTTTTCTGACCGCTCGCTGCGACGGCACGCGCATGGCCGACGGCGGCATCGAGATCGAGCAGGAGCGTGAGATCGGGCACCGCCGCACCGACCGCAAAATGATTAATGCGCCGGACCGACTCGAGATCGAGTCCTCTGCCCACGCCCTGATAGACCGTCGTGGAATCGAGAAAGCGATCCGCGACGACCCAGGCCCCGGAGTCGAGAGTCGGCAGGATGAGCTCCCGGACGAGCTGCGCCCGGCTCGCGGCAAAGAGGAGCAGCTCGCTCTCGTCGGTCAGTTGACTCGCTTCGGGGTCGTACTGGAGTAAATCACGTATTTTTTCCCCGATGACAGTGCCGCCCGGCTCGCGGGTCAGGATGACCTCGCGACCGCTCCCTTTCAGCATTTCCACGAAACGGCGAATCTGCGTCGACTTGCCACAGCCCTCTGAGCCTTCGAAAGTGATAAATTTCCCGCGTTGCATCAAAGATGAATCCATTTAAGAATGAGCAGGGCGGAATCGTTCCACTCTCGCCACTTCACTTCAAACACGTATCCCATGTCCAATTCAACTGAAATCGCCTTCGGATCCCGGGATGACCGGGTCGCGCTCGAAAAGGGTCTCACTTTTTCCCCGAAATTCGACGAAAACGGGCTCATCGTCGCGATCGCGCAGGACGCGGACACGAATGAAGTGTTGATGGTCGCCTACATGAACGAAGAATCCCTCCGCCAGACGCTCACCCTCGGCGAGGCCGTTTATTTTTCCCGGAGCCGCCAGCAGCTCTGGCACAAGGGCGCGACCTCCGGCCACACCCAGGTCGTGGAGAAGATCCTCACCGACTGCGATCAGGACGCCCTCGTTCTGAAAGTCCGCCAACACGGCCCGGGCTGCTGCCATGCCGGATATCGATCCTGCTTTTACAGAAATATACAGAAGCCCGGCAACCCTGTAGCCTTGGGCCAGGAGATCCCCGATCAATCCTACGACCCGGAAAAAGTTTACCACTGAGCGCCCAGTCTTTGCCACCATCCCCCCGTATCCCCCGTCCAATGAAGTCCTCAGCTAAAGAGCTATAGGGCTACTAGCTAAACCGCTATTCTTATGAAATCCCTCTGGTCCGACTCCGAATCCCGCAAATACAAAGGTCCCCTCGCGAAGCGGGTCTATACCTCGCGCCTCCTCGGGGCGAACCCGGAGCTCGTCCTCCACGGAGGAGGGAACACTTCGGTGAAAGTGGCGGAAAAGGATTTCTTCGGCGATGCGGTCGATATCCTCTACGTGAAGGGATCCGGATGGGATCTCGGCACGATCGAAGCGGCGGGCTTTGCCCCGGTAAGAATGAAGGCCCTCCTGAAAATGGCAGCACTCGACACGCTCAGTGATGCCGAAATGGTGAAGCAGCAGCGCGCCGCGATGCTCGACCCGGGAGCGCCGAACCCGAGCATCGAAGCGATTCTGCACGCGGTCATCCCGCAGAAATTTGTCGATCACACTCACGCGAACGCCATCGTCGCCCTGACGAATCACAAGGACGGCCGCAAGACGATCGAGGACGTCTATGGGGATCGCGTCGCGGTGATTCCCTACGTGATGCCCGGATTTGATCTCGCAAAAGCCGTCGTCGAGGCTCTTTCCAAAGTGGATCCATTCAAGCTCGAAGGTCTCATCCTCATGAACCACGGCATCTTCACGATGCATGACAATGCCCGTGAGAGCTATGAGCTGATGATTCAACTCGTCACGGCCGCCGAAATCCACCTGTCGACCCGTCTCGGCAAATCCTTTTCCTTTCCCAGGGCAAAAGCCAAAGAAGATCTCCTCGGCCTCTCGCTGATCCGCAAACAGGTCTCCGCTCTCCGCGGCGTTCCCGTGATCGCCTCCCTCGATCAGTCGGATGAAGCCGTCGGTTTTGCGAGCCGCAAAGATGTTGCCAAACTCGCCACCCGCGGTCCCCTCACTCCCGATCACACGATTCGCACGAAGCGCATCCCTGCGATCATTGGCGCCGATTCCGGCAAGGCGCTCGCGAAATTCGCTGATGAATACGAGGCCTACTTCGAGAAATACAAAAAGGGCGAAACGATGCTTCCCCCCGATCCCCGTTGGGCGGTTTGGCAGGGACAGGGAGTGATCAGCTTCGGAGCAACCGAGTCCGAAGCCGGAGTCCTTCGCGACATCGTCACCCACACCTGGCATACCATTCAACAGACCGAAGCGGCTTTTGAAGGGGGGTGGAAAGCGCTTCCCGCAGGAAAACTTTTTGAGATCGAATACTGGGAACTCGAGCAGGCCAAACTGAAGAAAAGCGGCCATGCCCCCACCCATCAGGGTAAGGTCGCCATTGTAACAGGGTCTGCTGCCGGGATCGGCTTCGCCTGCGCCGCCTCGCTGGCGCACTCCGGGGCCAAGGTCATCGGCATCGACCTCAGTCCCGAGATCGAAGAGCAAATGGC
>JAGNMT010000516.1 GCA_017991025.1 Verrucomicrobiales bacterium | reverse complement strand
ACTTCAACTTCAACAAGACCTCGTTCCGACGCATCGGGCCGGGTGTCCAGGGCGGATCGTAACCGGCAAAAACAGCCGATCCACTCGACTCCATTCCCATTTCACTGAGTTTCGCGCGCAGTTCCGCGAGTTTTTTGGTCCGCTCTTCCGCCTTGCTGAGACCACTATACCGGAGCGCGGCATACTTTCCTCCACTCATCTTCGAGAGCTTCACGGACGGATCGGCCGGCCCCGGGGCACCCGCCTTCGCGACTGACGCGGGAACGACAAACTGCATTTCAGCCGGCTTCCCTTCGCCCGTCGCCGGCATGAAGACCGGGGTTGTCATTTCGATCTTCTTGCCACCTTCGTTCCCGCCCGAGATGTATTTAAAAAGTCGACCAAAGCTCTGGTTTTGCGCATCCCCGCTCATGGGGGTGGTCACGACAACGAGCGCTTCGTATTCCCGTATTTCGAAGTGTCCGTCTTTCTTGACCACTGCATACTGTGCCGTCTCGTAACCAGCCCGGGAGGTGGCCGCGAAAGCCACACCCGCGATGGCCAGCAAAACTAGAGTGATCCACATAGAGATTTTACCTGCCTTCATGACAAGAATACGCATAGGGTCTAAACCCGGTTGCTTCGTTTTTAACAATGTTCTCTCGCCCGGGTGATCACGACGCTGACGCTATCGCAATCAGGGAGGATGAATTTCATCACCTCGAGGGTCACCGCGGAGACCCCGTCAAAGCCGATTACGGCGGCAGCCAGATCCTCGGCGAGGGTTTCAATGAGTTGCCGTTCTCCGGTTGAGGCGACTTCGCGCAGCTTTAATGAGACCTGGTAGTAGTCAATGGTGTGCTCGATCCGGTCATCGAAGCCCTTGAACGACTTCGACAGGGTGATCGTGACATTCACCGCGACACTCTGTGGGATGGCCCGCTCTGACTCCGGAACCCCCACCCGCGTCACGAGACGCAGGCCTTTGATTTGAATATGATCACTCATGGCTATTGAACAAACACGGTGGTATGCCGGACGCAACCCTCTTGCATCCTACCCCAGTCGAAACCGGATTTCCCGGATGTTTTCGGCCCCGAACCGCTCCTGCATGCGCTGCAGCAGGCTGCCTTTCATTCGCTCGAGTTCGTAGTGAACGGTGGAATGAAGGACTTGAATGCTCAGTACCTTGCGCTCCAGGGCGAGAGGCCGGGCGTTCTGCGCGACAAAGGTATCGACGAGTTCTTTCCACGCTTCGAAGACCTGCTCCTCATTAAACCGGTCCTTCAGCCCGAGCCCCTTCATCGCTTTTAACACGACGGAGTCGATCTCCTGCTCGTATTTTGAAACGTCCTGAGGCTCCCAGTAGCCGCGCCACTCGGCGAGGACACGTTCTTTGACGGTGCGGCGGGGGCGGTAGCGCATTGAGGAACAGGCTACTGCGGATTGAACCAAAACACCATAAAAAACGGCACACCACTGAGGAAGCACCGCTTTTGGTGACTTCGGAAAACCTCAGGCGTCGTTGCCGTTGTTTCCAATTGCCTCGACAGGGCAACCTTCCATCGCTTCTTCGCAGAGTGCATGCTCTTCGGGCGTGGTCGGCTGCTTGTAGACGTAGGAATAACCTCCGTCTTCATTGCGGGTGAAATTGTCGGTTGCCGTTTCACGGCAAAGATCGCAATCGATGCACTGGTCATCGACGTAATACTGTCCGGCTACGTTGTCTTTGTATCTGTTTTCGAGATCTGCCATGGTGATTTTGCGGGGGTCTACCCTTTCAGGCGACGAAAAGTAGATTTTTTTTGAGTGGACGCAACCGATTTCGTTGGCTTGTTGTGAAGGTTGTCATTTCCGCCGATGATCAACCCGTCCCCAACACATTTTTATGAATCCCCACGCTGCTGAACAGAACAATACCGACTCCGACCGCGTCATTCCCCGCGAGGGCTGGCACGTCATCCATCTTTTCTACCACATTGAGCAGGCCCAGTGGTCGCTCTACACCGACGAGGAGAAACTGGAGGCCAAAACCCATCTCGCCGAGCTCGTGCAGGAGATCCGCTCCACCGAATCGGCCCAGTTGCTCACTTTTTCCATGGTCACACCGAAGGCGGACATGGGCTTCATGATCCTGACGGACGACCTCCACAAGGCGAACGATTTTGAAAAACGTCTCGGCCGTGCCCTCGGTCCTGACATTCTCACCCCCGTTTACAGCTACCTCAGCATGACGGAACTGAGCGAATATACGACGACCGAGGAGCAATATGCCCTGAGTGTCACGGAAGAAGATGGCATCGCCGCCGGGACTCCGGAGATGGAAGCCAAACTGGAGGACTTCCGCAAGCGGATGAAAAAATACAACAGTGACCGGCTCTACCCGAACATGCCCGATTGGCCGGTCTTCTGTTTTTACCCGATGGCCAAAAAACGCGGGGAGACCCACAACTGGTACTACCTTGACTACGAGACCCGTCGCAAACTGATGGCCGGACATGCCAAGGTCGGTCGCACTTACGCCGGGCGCGTGCGCCAGCTCATCACCGGATCGACTGGACTCGATGAGTCCGAGTGGGGAGTGACCCTCTTTTCCCACAACACTCAGGACATCAAGGAAATCGTCTACGAAATGCGCTTCGACGAAGTGAGTTCGCTCTACGGCGAGTTCGGCGATTTCTACATCGGGCTGCAGCTGCCGCTCGATGAGTTGTTCCGGCGCGTGGGGATTTGAAGCGGGTGTTGGGTTTACCGATTTAGGTTTTAGGTCAGAGACTCCTTGAGATGGGCCGGCAAGCTCGACGGTCCTCATGCGGTCACGGGTCTCCGCGCTCCAGCACACATCGGAACCCGACATTACCATTCTTTTCACGGCTCATGATCCAACGGCGACCAGCGGAAAGAATATGGTTTCCATTTTGAGTTTCGAAGCACCCGCCGCGTACGGTTTTTTCGTCGTTCATATCGACATCCCACTGGTCTTCGCACCACTCCCAGACGTTGCCTCCGAGGTCAAACATCCCCCAATGGGAAAGTGGAAAAGACCCTACCGGTGCCGCTCTCGCATACGTGTCCGGGAGAACGGGAGCCGCGTTGGGCATTCCAGTTTCCGGTCCACGGTAATTGCCGAGGACGGTTTCCGGAGGCCAGTCAACGCCCCAGGGGTAGACTCCCCGTAAATTGTTGTGCTTGAATTTGGGAGTGATGATAGGGTCCTCCATCTGCCCGATTCCTATCGCACAACTCCATTCGTGGTCCGTTGGCAGGCGATATCGGTCGTTGGGCCCTATTTTCCCTGCGTTTCGTTCTGTCAAGGTCAACCATTCGCAAAAGGCACGGGCATCATGCCAGCTAACAAAGGTTACGGGATGGTTCTCCGAATACTGATGTTCGGGAGTACTCCAGCTTTCTTTCTGCGGTGCCGCGTCAGTTACCCTCTGTTCGGTACCATGGTTGGTGCGCG
>JAGNMT010000515.1 GCA_017991025.1 Verrucomicrobiales bacterium | reverse complement strand
CGCTCGATCGCTTCTGACATCACCAGCGTGGGAACGGCGATGAACCCGAGCCCGTCCGAGGCCACAATTTTTGTCAACGCAGCATCTTCAAATTCTGCCACGATCCGCGGTTCGACTTCGACACTTCTGAACCATTTTTCGAGGTCGCGCCTCAAGCTGCAATTCTGGGTGGGAAGGAGAGCGGGAGCGGCATCAAGGTTCCGCGGAAACCGGCCTTTCAGTGTGCGGGCCAATTCCGGCCTGGCACAAAAGGTAACATCGCAGGTTCCGAGAGGATGATTGAACACTTTACCGGACGCACCCGGAGAGGCAGGTTCATCCGAAAGGACCAGATCGAGCCGGTGCGTATTTAGCAGGGAAACCAGGTCAGCCAGTTTTCCCTCGTGACAGGTGAGCTGAACCGGCGGCTGGTGCTCCAGGACGGGCCGGAGGAGTTCATGGCTCAGTAGTTTGGGAAAGGAATCGATGATGCCGACATGCAGACGGAGATGGCGAACGCCGGGAGCCTGCTTCGTCGCACGGAGAATCTCACCACCGAGAGCAAAAATCTCTTCCGCATAACCGAAGATGAGCTGGCCGAATTCTGTCAGCATCAGCGACCGCCCGCTCGGACGAAAAAGATCCTCACCGAGCGATTCCTCAAGCAGTTGGATCTGCGAACAAATGGAGGGCTGGGAGACTTTCAGCGTCTCAGCCGCCCGCCGCAGACTGCCCTCTCTCGCGACGGTCCAGAAGTAGCGGAGATGGTGATAATTGAGAAAAGTGTTGTCGTTCAAAGATTAGTTTTTATGGAATGGTTAATGTGTAAATTCATATTATTCAAACGATAGATTGCGTCCATTGTTTAAATCCGTTTGCCACTCAAGTGGCTCCTCTCTTCGACTGAATATGACTGATACTCTCTGGCTCTGGGTTGGCTTCAACGTTTTTGTTCTTTTGATGTTGGCGCTCGATCTGGGCGTCTTTCACCGGAAAGCGCATGTCGTTTCTTTCAGGGAATCGATCGCCTGGACCGTGGTCTGGATTACTCTCGCGATGATTTTCAACCTCGGCGTTGCCCACTACATGGGGGACGAAAAGGGATTGGAATTCTTCACGGGTTACGTGATCGAGAAGTCGCTCAGCGTGGACAATGTCTTTGTCATTGCGCTCCTTTTCTCCTACTTCGCGGTTCCCGCTATTTATCAGCACAAGGTGCTCTTCTGGGGGATCCTTGGGGCTCTGATCATGCGGGCGGCGATGATCGCGGCGGGCTCCAAACTGATCACTGAGTTCGGATGGGTCATCTATATCTTCGGCGCGTTTCTCATCCTCACTGGAATCAAAATGATCGTGAAGAACGAGACCGAAATCCATCCGGAAAAAAATCCGCTGGTGCGTCTCTTTAAACGATTCATGCCAGTCACGACTGATTTCCGGGGAGACCGCTTTTTTGTTCGCGAAAACGGCGTCCTGTTTGCAACTCCCTTGTTTGTGGTTCTTTTGATCGTCGAGTTTACCGATTTGATTTTCGCGGTGGACTCGATTCCGGCCATATTTGCGGTGACCACGGATACGTTCATCGTCTATACCTCGAACGTCTTCGCGATTCTTGGCCTGCGGTCTCTCTACTTTGCATTGGCCGGGGTCATGGACAAGTTCCACTACCTCAAAATTGGCCTGGGAGTCATCCTGACCTTCGTCGGGGTAAAGATGCTGCTCGCCCATACGGTTTGGAAAATCGACACCCACATCTCGCTAGGGGTGATCGTGGTAACCCTCGCTGCTTCTGTCATTGCTTCGCTTCTCTGGCCGAAGAAGGTGGCGAAGCGGGACGACTAGGTTCGCTTGTCTTTGCAGCCGGGTTCTTTACTGTTTCGGCGGGGTGCCAGCGAGCCCTCCGAGGGAGACGAGGAGGTGCATCCCAGTGTGTTTCATGTTAACGGAGGCTGTCGGAAAGACGGCTGCGAGTCAATGTCGAACGCTCACCCGCAGAAAGCTGCGGTTCTCCCGCGATGATTTATCTCCCCGCGGGATCTCTCGTCTCAATCAACTCCCGATTCCCCCGAAAGGACTCTGACATCCAGCGCGAGGCCGCTTTGACCCCGCGTCCCACAAAGTGGTCGTGGATCGCGGCGATGCCCAGCGTCGCGGCCACCGCTTCGAGGTCGTGCCGGTGCCGGGGGAGAAGATGGAGGAGAGTATCGGTTTTCTCCGATCCGGCGAGACGCACCCGGACCGAGGGGAAAATGAAACCTTTCTGCATCGAGAGTTGACCCGCTTCGGGCAGGATCAGGTTACGTCGGGGACCGATGAGAAGAATGCGGCTCGAGAAATGAATCCGGCCCTCCTCGTTTTGAGTGAGTGTTCCAAAACTGCGCTCCGCCAGTGTCGGGCTTCCCTGTCGGGCGAGGAAGGCTCGGGTCTTGCCGCTTCCGGCGCCCTTCCAGATCAGCGATCGAATGAAGTCGACCGACATGACGGTTCCGAAGACACAGACCCTGAAGGTTCGCGGGGCCAGATAGAGCGCCATGGCGATAAGGATTCCGCAGAGAATCGCCGCGATGACCGGCTGAATGAAATAGAGTAGTCCCATGCACCCCAGAAGAAAAACCCGTGCTGCTTTCAGCAGGAGATCGAGAATACTGAAGGGTGAGAGCAGCAGTAGCACATTGAGCGAATGACTGGTCAGCCAGACCGCGAAGAAAGCGATAAGAGAGATCGGCAGGAGAAGGGAAAGCATCAGCAGGGGGGCGTTTGCGAGGATGGGGGAAGCCATCGCCAGACCCTCGCTCGAAAGCGCCGATGAGATGCCCGCGCTCACCGGGGAACTCTTCGCCGCAAAGTGTTTCGTGATCTCACTCGTGATGAAAGGAATGAAGGCCGCACTCGCGATGATAGCACTCAGCTTGCCCTCAAACAATTCGATGACATCGAGCGGCTTTTTCAGCATCGCCGGCATCGCCGTGCCGACGAGATCTTTGATCAGGCAGAGACTCAGGAGCCCGAGCCCGATGCCCCAGGCAAGAGGATGGCAGAACCAGGGCAGCGAGAGCCGCTCCTCCGGAGTCGACGTGAAATATCTCCACGTTCCGACTCCGCAGACCCCCAGCATCGGCGAAATCGCGACCCCGGTGATTTGCGTGATGCCCTCCGCCAAAGCGACCCCGGGGAGACGGTCGGTGTTGGCCGGTGGCAGGGGAGGCACGGTCAAAGCCGGCGAAATGTCCTGCGCGGCGGCGGGAGCGAGGAGGGACACGGCGAAGGAGAGAGAGACGAGAATGAAATGGCTCAAACGCATAGCGGGATCGTAGTGAGAGAGCGCGCGGATGGCAAGCGTGATCTTTAACGGGATAGGCTTGTGGGCTGTATAGAGATTGCTTGTCGGCTGTCTTTCGACTTCCAAAAACAGCAGCCCCAATTAGTAGGTATGTCGGACAAGCCACTCCTGTTGATGCAGTGCCCGACTGC
>JAGNMT010000514.1 GCA_017991025.1 Verrucomicrobiales bacterium | reverse complement strand
TGGTGGGCGCATCAGCTTCCTGACTGGTTTCACCGGCTATCGCTCATTCCCATGTATCTGATCGAACTCGTGTTGCCATTTGCGATCATTTTCGGTCGCTGGGGACGCCTTGCCGCCGGTGCAGGGTTTACCCTCTTGATGTCACTCATCCTCATCACCGGGAACTACACTTACTTTAACTGGCTGACGATCGTGCTTTGCCTTCCTCTGATCCATGACAGAGTTTGGCCCATGTGGCTCCGCACCTGGCTGCAATTCGAACCACTCGGCCTGACATCGCCTCCGGCGCTGAAACCCCTCGTGATCAAGCTTGCCCTCGTCGGCCCTTTCATTCTTGCCCTTGCCCTCCTCAACGGATATATCATCCTGAGTGACCTCAATAGCGCTCCGGGCCGCGCTTCGGCATCCTCCGCATCCTCCTCGTGGATAAGGAAAATGTATACCGGCCTGGTCCCGTTTCATTTCGCTTCCGGATACGGGCTCTTCCGCACCATGACCACGGAGCGACCCGAGATCCTTATTGAAGGGAGCGACGACGGAACGCAATGGATTGCCTACGACTTCGTCTGGAAAGTGGATGAGATTTCGGACCGGCCCAAATTTGTAGCCCCGCATCAACCCCGCGTCGCCTGGCAATTCTGGTTCGCCGCCCTCGAAGGGCATTTCGACTACCGGAGCGCAAACGCCGTGTGGATCGAATCCCTCGTTCTCAAACTGCTCGAGGGGGACAGCGATGTTCAAGCGCTCATCAAGAACAACCCCTTTCCCGTGACCCCGCCAAAATTTATCCGAGCCCGGCTGTTTCGCTACGAATTTACCACCACCGACGAACGTAATAAAACGGGAGACTGGTGGAAGCGGTCCGTCATCGGAGAATATTTGCCTGCCGTGAGTCGCCCGCCCGCAGCAACCACTGATTCCCCGCAATCATGAATTTTCAACGTAGAACTTCGGAGTATTCTGGGCCAGACTCTCCCTGTCGGCACGGTTCCTGACGCTGAAACAAATTGAATGAAGTCCTTCTGGGTCAACTTGCTGGTCAAAGCCACCCTCCCGCTCGGAATCCGATGGGTCCGGAAGCAGGAGGCCGCGATCCTGCGAGATGGCCGCCCCCTCAGCGATTGGGAGACGATATGGGCCCACGACGTCGGTGTGAGGAAACCCGAGGACGTTCGCATTCTCCCGGTTCCCCGTATTCCTACCCCGGGACTCGGGTTGAACCGGATGCTGAACAACCTTTTCGGATTTCTTTCCGAAGGACCCACCGGCATGGCTGTAAATTACGGCATTTACCTCGAAGCCTCTCAGGCGACCAACCCTTCACTCCTCGTTCACGAACTCACTCACGTCGCCCAGTTCGAGCGCCTCGGTGGAGTCGAGGCTTTTCTTCGGGAATACCTCACTCAGTGTGTCCGGGACGGTTATTGGGAATCCGATCTCGAACAGGAAGCGCGTGATGCGGCCGCTCCATTTTCACGGCCGCCCGGTGGATGATTCCTGCCCGGCGATGGAATCAGAGCGGAGGGAGACCTCCCTGTTGCCATGATCTCTTTAAATTCGTAAGCTCCCCGGCATGAGCACATTCCGAACGACATTCTTCTTTCCGATCATCGCCGTTTTGTCGGTCACGATAGGTTCGTCTGCTATCATCGCTGCTGATCAGGAATCCACGAGTCGTGATGTGAAGTTTGATAATTCGATCGCGGAGATGTATCCCGGGCTCGTTGAGACACGTCGCGACATCCATGCCCATCCGGAGTTGTCGAACGAAGAAGCACGCACCGCCGCCCTCGTCGCGAACCGGCTCCGGGAGCTCGGGATGAAAGTCACCACCGGCGTCGCTAAACACGGAGTTATCGCCCTGTTACAAGGGAAAGAAAGCGGTCGCTGCGTCGCAATCCGCGCCGATATGGACGCTCTACCCATCACGCAGTTGAGCAGCGTTCCCTACCGTTCCCAAACCCCGGGCGTGATGCATGCCTGCGGTCACGATGTGCACACTACGGTCGCTCTCGGTCTTGCCCGGTTACTCGCAAAACATCCCGAAGAAGTCCGGGGCACCGTGAAATTCATTTTCCAGCCCGCCGAGGAGGGCATGCCGGTGAGCTTCAAAGAGGACTGGGGCGCCAGGCTCATGGTCGCCGAAGGAGCGATGGAGAATCCCCGGCCCGATGCCATTTTCGCCCTCCACTGCCGTCCTTCTTACTCAGCCGCCGACTCGAACGATGAGAATACCCGATTCCTCAATGCCGGGCAGCTCGGCTACACCATCGGCCCCGACAGCGCCAATAGCGACACCTTTGAAATCACTATCAAAGGCACGATGGCCCACGGCTCTACACCGCATCGTGGCGTCGACGCCATCGTCGTCGCGGCCGAAGCCATCACCGCACTCCAGACGATACGCAGCCGCCGCACCAACACCCGCCAGCCCCTCGTTCTCAGTATCGGTGTTATCGAGGGCGGTCAACGGCACAACATCATCGCCGATTCCGTCCGCCTCGCCGGTACCATTCGAACCTATGACGAGAATTTTCGTGACTCGGTTGTGGAAATGATGAAGCAAATTCTCGGCGGCATCACCTCCGCACACGGAGCCACCTACGAGCTGAACTACCGCAAAGGCTACCCGAGCGTGATCAATAACGAAGCGCTGGTCCGGGCGACGCTGCCGTCGCTGCAACGAATCGTCGGCGCGGAAAACGTGATCGAAATGGTACCCGGTATGGGCGGGGAGGATTTCTCCTTTTTCTCGCAGGTCAGTCCCGGCTTCTATTTTCGTCTCGGCGTCGCCAATGAGAGCAAAGGCATCACCGGCGAAATCCACACTCCCGCCTTCGATGTCGATGAGGAATGCCTCAAGACCGGGGTCGCCGCTCTCGCCGCTGCGGTTTGCGATTTTCTGAAGGTGCCAGAGTGAGAGCTATTTCAGCCGAAACTGATTACTTGGCCCAGCTGGGGATGGCGTGATGAGATCGAGTCGCCACTTTCGGATTGGTGGTGTGGCGAGGAGCCGGCTTGAGACTGCCACGGCGCGATAGCGCAACGACAAAAGCGATGCCTGACCGCAAAGGGCACGGGATTAAGCGGCATACAGTAAGCCCGGTCTCTGCAAATTCCCTCGCATTGAGGTCTTTGGTAGGGACGCACCGCCGGGGCGTCCGCGTTCCGCGCCCTTCCAAACTTCGGCGGACGCCTCGGCGAGGCGTCCCTACCGCGCTTCGCGCCAGCCCATGTATCATCGAAATATGGCCTTAATCCCGTGCCATGCCTGACCGCAAAGGGCAACGTAGGTCGCATAACCGCCGGAACTCGATTTCGGTGATGGGCGTGTTCTTGTGCTGGATGCCGGCGATCCCTTTCCGATGGATGATCTACCGGTCTACGCGTCTCTGAACTAAGCCGATCATCCTTCGAACCGTCTCACCTGCGTTGTTTCAAATCGAAACGGGGCGGGAT
>JAGNMT010000513.1 GCA_017991025.1 Verrucomicrobiales bacterium | reverse complement strand
GGCAACTGGATGGCTGATGAAATCTGCTGGAAGCTCCAAATCGCGCCGCAGACCCTCTCCGGGAATCTCAGCGATACCCAGCTAGATGCGATTTGGAAGGCCACTCGTCAGATCTCGCGCGAGGCCCTGCGAGTCATTGGCACCGATTGGGGTGATCTGCCGGACTCGTGGCTCATGAATCACCGATGGAGCGACGGCGGGGTCTGTCCGCGACGCGGATGCCGGGCGGAACTGGTGCGTGAGGATCTGCGGGGACGGACGACCTGCTGGTGTCCGCGTTGTCAGGGGTGAGGGCCACGAACACGCGAATCGAAGCGTAGCGAAGATAGACGGAACGAAGTGAAGTCAACCGGGTAGACGGAGCAAAGCGAAGTCAATCACGGGTCAGAAGCACGGCACTGAAAACTTCACTTCAGCGTTCCCAAAAACGCTTTCACATCCTCCAGCTCCTGCGGTTTCAAAATCAGGCCCATGGGTGGCATCGGTGAGATGGGGGTGGCGGTGTAGGTTTCCGCCAGCACCGCATTTGGCTCGAGGAGACTCTGGGTGAGGTAGGCGGCGTCCTTTCTTCCGGCGATACCATCGAGAGGCGGGCCGACGGGGCTGCCTTTTCCGCCGAGCATGTGGCAGTTCATGCAGGCCGCGACGGGGTGTTTCCAGAAAATGTTTTCGCCGCGTTTGGGGTCACCGGTCAGGGATTTCTCCTCTTCCGTTTCGGCGGGGAGGAGTCTGGCGAGCTTGACATCATCGTACCAGGCCTTGCCGGTGCTGCTGCCCCAGCCGCCGAAGAGCGCGTTCAGGCTGACCTTCGTCCGATTGCCGGAATTGAAGATCAATTCCACCTCGACCCAGTCGGAGTCGCGAATGATGCCGTTGGTCTTGTATTCGGTTCCATGGATGTTCAGCAAGGCACCCATCGCACCGCGCACTTTCGCGGTCTTAACCCAGGCGCTGAGCTTGTAATCGGCATTGGCCTCAAGGGTCGTGTCGGTGAACCAGCTCGTGTCGGCTCCCTTTGCCGACTCGACCATCAGCGAATGTTCGCCCGTATGAGCGTCGGCCTTCCCGGCGACGGACCAGGTCGCTTCGCCATTGTAGTTGCGCGATTTCCAGCCTTCGGCTTCACCTTTGTCGGTTAGTTTTTCAAATCCGGGGTTTGGCACCAGATTCGGGCCTTCCTTGAAGTTGGCGGCCGCCCCATGGACCCGGGCGAGAATTTTGGCGGCCTCGGAGAGCCATTCGTCACCGCGCGTCGTCGCATCGAGCATGAGCCGTTGGGCCAGGGTCGTGATCTCCGGTGTGGTTGTAAATTCCGCCAGTTTGACAAAGGCGGCGAGACGGGTGTTCAGATCCGGGTCAGTCACCACCCCGGAACCGAAGAAAAGGGCTGATGCCGCCGCGTCCGTGCCAAGCGCACGGATTGCATTGCGGCGCAGTTTTGTGTCCTTAGCGAGCAGGGCGGCCTGATGGGTGGCGGAGTCGAGCTTGCCGAGGCCCTCCAGCGCCCATAGCGCATGAATCGCGGCGATGTTGCCGTCGTTGGCAGTGATGAGCTTGACCAGATCCGGCGCGGCATCGGCGTGTTTGCCTTCGACGAGGAGGCGCTGCGCCGTTAAGCGCCACAGTTGGGTGTCGGCTCCGAGGGCCGCGACGAGGGCTGATTTGCTTGCCCCGGCGAGGGATTTCACTTTCGGTGCGGTCGCCTTTTCCCAGACGACGCGATAGATACGTCCCCGCGAGTGATCGCGCAGGGCGTTTTCATGCGCCCCGCCGACGCCGGTCGTTGCCACATAACCGCCGCGGTCCAGACTCGGGGTTGGGTTGTGCTGGATGATAAAATTCTGCCAGTCGGCAATCCAGACCGCACCGTCGGGGCCGACCTCGGCGTAGACGGGTGAGGTCCATTCGTCCGTGCTCGCGAAAATATTCATGCCGTCGTGCGCGGTGTAACCGGCACCGTCAGGGCGCACGTCCATGAGTGAGACAATCTTCATCGTCGGTTCGCAGACCATCGCTTTGCCCTGAAGACGCACCGGGAGATTGCCTGAGTAAATGAAGGCCGATCCGGCGGCCGCTGTGTAGCCGCCCATCACATCAACCTGACGGAAATTCGGCGTGAGGGCGTGGGCGAGATCGACGTGATTGATCTTTTTCGCGGTCATGGAACGCAGGCCCTCGGGCACAATCGTCTGCGGGATGCCGCCATAAAAGATCGGGGCTCCGTTCGCGGTGCCGCCGAAGTCATCGCCGGCGTCGTTCTGGCTCTGCGCCCAGGTGTTGTTCGTGAATTGATGCAGAAACTCAAGCGCTGAGCCGTCGGGTTTGAATCGGTAGGTGCCCATGGCGAATTTGCGGGCTTTGCCGCCGACCTCGCCTGCAAAGCCGGAGTAACCGACCGACCCGTGCAGCCAGTTGTCGTATCCATAGTGCAGATTGCTCGCCTGGGCGTGGGTGTCACCGATGCCCCAGCCGGTCATGAGTTCCTCTTTCACATCAGCTACGTCGTCGCCGTTGGTGTCTTTGAGAAAAAAGAACCGGGGCGGCTGCGAAACGATGAGCCCTCCGTTCGAGAAGACGAGGCCGGTGGGAATGTTCAGTCCGTCGGCGAAGGTCGTGAATTTGTCCGCCTTGCCATCCCCGTCGGTGTCTTCGCAGATGCGGATGCGATCACTCCCGACGCCGTCAGGCTTCACGCCATGAGGGTAGTCCGAGGTTTCCGCAACCCAGCAGCGACCGCGCTCGTCCCAGGCCAGGGCGATCGGCTTGCCGATGTCGGGATCGCTTGCAAACAGTTCGAGTTTCATGTCGGCAGGGACCTGGGTGCGCTCCATCGCGCCTTTGGCCGGGTAGGGCTTCTGAAAGGTGAGTGGCTCGGGGCGTTTTTCGTAATTGGCGACGTTCGGATCCTTCACACGCTCTTCTCTTTCCCGTTGTGTCAGGAAGGATTCATAGGTGGCGAGCCGGTCCTCGCCGACACTCCAGAGGATGCCTTTCTTCAGAAGTTGTTGGAATTCGGGCAGGCTCCAGACCCGCTCGTCGTGCCCCGAGGCGGTGTAGAAAACGCGGCCCTTGCCCTGTGTCCTCACCCAGGTCCACGGCTCGGGCTCGGTGATGTTGTCATCCTTCGCGACTTCGCGGACCTGCAGCACGGTGCGGCCTTCGGGATTGTGATTCTTGTGCACATAGGTTTCATCCCAGGCCTCGAATCCGGGCACGTCTTTGATCGCGGCATGATCAGGCGCTATCGTTTTCGTCCGGAAAATGGCGGTTTTGTGATTGGCAAAACGCCCGCCCACGACCTGATCGAACTCGGGGATATTTTGAAAACACCAGCTCGCGCAATGCACCGGAACAAATCCTCCGCCGTTTTCAATGAAGGACTTCAGATTCTCCCAGTGGGCGGGCTCGATTTTCTCATGGTTCGCGTAGAGCAGCACCGCATCGAAGTGCGCGAGGTAGTCCGCATCGGCAA
>JAGNMT010000512.1 GCA_017991025.1 Verrucomicrobiales bacterium | reverse complement strand
GAGCATGGGTGCCTGGATGTCCTATAGCCTCGGGTCGGAAAACCACAGCCTGCCCTCTTACATGGTGCTCTGTCCCGGTCGCCCGGTGCGATTCTCCATCCTCTGGAACAGCGCTTTCCTCCCCTCGGAACATCAGGGGGTATACATTAATCACTCCAAGATCACACCGCACCAAATGATCCCGTGGCTCAGCAACCCGGGGATCGCTCCCGATGCGCAGCGCCGCCAGCTCGACCTCGCCGGTGAACTGAACAGGGAACACCTCGCCGCCCGCGGAGGCACCGATACCGCCCTTCAGGGCCGCATCGAAGCGATGGAATCCGCCTACCGCATGCAGTTCGAAGCGAGCGACGCCTTTGACGTTTCGCAGGAGCCCGCTGCCGTTCGTGAGGCCTACGGTACGAGCCATTTTTCCAACGGCTGCCTTCTCGCCCGACGGCTCTCCGAGAGGGGCGTTCGTTTTGTCCAGGTCTACTACGGTGACGGGCAACCCTGGGACACACACAGTGGTCACGACAAATCCACACGAAAACTGGCCTCCGACATCGACCGCCCCGTCGCCGCGCTATTGGAAGATTTAAAGCAGCGCGGTTTACTCGAAGAGACCCTTGTAATCTGGGGCGGGGAGTTCGGACGCACCCCCGTGAGCGAAAACAATGACGGCAGAGACCACAACCCCCACGGTTTCACGATGTGGATGGCCGGCGGTGGAGTGAAAGGCGGCTACGCTCACGGCTCAACCGACGAATTCGGATTTAAAGCGCAGGAAAAGCCCATGCACGTTCATGACGTCCACGCGACGGTTTTGCATCTCCTCGGGATTAATCACAAGGAACTCACCTACCGACACGCCGGGCGCGATTTTCGTCTCACCGATGTTTATGGTAATGTCGTGAGGGAAATTCTGACCTGATCGAAGCAGGTTCAGATCAAGTGCCCACCTGCCGGAGCCAGTCGGGCATGTTGTAATAATTCGTGACTCGCCTGATGCGTCCGCCTTCGACTTCGAAGAAAGCCCCCACCCGCAGATGATAGGTCTGTCCGGTCGCAGGCGGCAGCCCCTCGTCCGTGGAGATATAGCGCCCCTGAATAAAAAACTCGGCCGCTGCCCGGTCGCCCGATTCATTGACCATCACCGCCAAGTCCTCGACCTGCTCCCCGTAACACTCGTCCATGTGCTCCAGAAAACGGCCGAACGCCTCGACCCCGGAAACATTGTCCCCCTGATTGATGCCATGAACGACATCCCCACTCAGGAGATTTAGCATACCCGGACCATCGCCCCGATTGAACGCTTCGTAATAGAGTCGGATCAGTTCTTCGGTTTCGCTTCGGGCACCATTCATATGGGGGAGATTCGCGTATTCAGATGCTCTTTGCAAGACCGTCCGGGAATCCACTGAAAGGTCCCAAAACCCTCGACGCTACCCGTCCCCGATCACACCCTTCCGCAAATTGCGCAACACCCGCAGTTCTCCCCAATCCGCTCCCCTCATTTTCCTCGCCCCGGCTATACGTATTCCCCCCATCTTCCCGCGCTCGCGCTCACGGGAGAATATCGCCTCAACAAACTCCGCTCTACCCAGCGCTGCCCCGTCACAAAAATACCTCACCTTGTGCCGCAAAACTGCCGCCATCGGCATTTCACCCTGCGTTTCCAGGACCGCTTCCACCGCCTCGGGCGAAAAGCCTGTTCGCGCTTCCTCGCGGGATACAACACCCTCCTCCCGGGCCTCGCCTTCCTCATACAAAAATTGTCGATACCGGTTCCGCGTTCTCCGCCAGTCCGCCCGTAACTCATTGTCACTCAGCGTTTCTGACAGAATAATTCCAAGCCCGCGCCTCGCCAGCTTGGCTCCCCGAGTCCCTGAAAGAGCCTCGGCATATCCGCACCACCGGTAGTCCTCAGGTTTTTCCACCAGACCCGCCCGCACCGGGTTCAGGTCAATATAGGCGGCTACAGTCAGCAGTGACAGTTCCCGTCCTTCCACCAGAATGCTCTTAAAGCGTCCCTCCCAAAAAGTCCCCGTTCGATCAAGACGCTTGTTCATATAGAGCGTAACCCGCTGCTTCAACTCCTTTAAGAAGTAGGATAGACTCCCCCGACGGCGCTCATACCGATCGTGAATTTCCGCCTGCCACTTCCCATCGCCCGTCTCCCGCGCCCGTTCTAACTCCTGCTCAACGGTTTCAACCGTCCCCGCATCGTGTAAAAGCGGGAGCAACTCCAACAGCTCATCCTCCCGCAAGGGAGCCAGCGTCTCCCTATCCGGGACCTCTACCAAAAGGTGAAAATGATTGCTCATCACACAGTAAGTCACGACTCGAACACCCATGAATCGTTCCAAATTGCGCATAATCTTGCGAAACACCTCTTTATCCTGCGGAGCAAAGACCTTCCGCCTATCCACCACTCTCGAAATACAATGGTAAAACGAACGCCCATCGCCAAGTAATCGTAAAGCCCGCATCCAGCAAAAATGGACTTTTATGCTCGAATTTCAAGCGATATTATATTTAGGGCCTGGCCCTAAACTGTTTCCCTAAAATCGACGGGTAAACGGATCTTCCGATCGCAAAGGAATTGAATTTTAACCTATTTGTCGACTATCAGGCAAAGTGGGGGCGTATCACTTCATTGCTGATGCTTCGAGAACGGCGGCCTGGACGTTGAGATCATGCACCGAGGGAAAGCTATTCTCTTTCTCCCGACGCACGATCGCAGCGAGATCCGCTGCATCACCGACATAACGGACATAAGGGGGCTCGAATTTGATTTCACTGGAACCTTTCGGATACCGGTCCCCGTTGCTGAATGAACGTTCCTCCGAAAGCGAGAGTCTTACGGACGGGCGATCCAGGGGCTGTATGTGAAAAGTCCCCGCCGTACCACATACTGTAAAGTGCCTCCGCGAGGAGCCATCTACTTCGAGAGCGCTAGATCTCACGGTCGCGGTCGCTTTCGGGTATTCAAAAACCGCCAGCATGTTGTCGGTCAGTTGGTCCGAATCAGACTCCAAAACCCGGCGCGGATAGGCGACAATTCGATCCGGCCGCCCCAGGATCTGAAGAGTAAGATCGATGATGTGGCATCCCAGTTCGAACATCGTTCCACCGGCAAATTCCGCTGCTCCGCGACGATCCGAAGGAGACATCACTTTGGACATCACGGCGTGGGTCTCATACACTTCGCCCAGCCATCCGGCCGCAAACATACGCCGCAACAACTGAACGGCCGGATTAAAGCGATACATGTAGCCCATCTGAACGACAAGCCCTTTCGCATCAGCCACTTTCATTATTTCCCGATACTCGCTGATCTCAGCCCCGGCAGGCTTATCGAGGTGAACGTGGAATCCTCCCTCTACAGCGAGCCGGGCATAACGGAGGAGATCCCTGACTGCGGTTTCCACCCCCACCACCTGAAGATCCCGGGTATTGAGCCCCTCTTCAAGGGTCATGAACTTGAGGCCTTTATAAGC
>JAGNMT010000511.1 GCA_017991025.1 Verrucomicrobiales bacterium | reverse complement strand
GTCGATGAGCAGCTCGACACCCTCGGTAAGGCCTTTCTCGGTCAGGCGCTCGGTTGTGCCCGCTGTCATGACCATAAATTTGATCCCATTCCGAACCGTGATTACCACGCGATGGCAGGAATCCTCACCAGTACCGTGAGTCTCTCCCATTCCAATGTCTCGAACTGGCTTGATTTACCCCTGCCGCTCGATCCGGAGGAGGAGAAAGCGTTTGATGCTAAAGATCTCATGCTTGCCGCTCTCGAGGCAGATTTAAAGAAAGCGGAAAAGACTCGAGAGGAAGCCGTCGCTGCTGATCCGGCGAGGGCTTCGACGGCCAGGCCCGAGGTGGTCGCATTGAGCGAATTGCCGGGCACGGTCATCGACGACACCGCAGCGGAGAAAGTGGGGGATTGGAAACATTCCGTTCACACTCGTTCGTATGTCGGTGAGGGTTACCTTCATGACGAAGCTCAGGGCAAAGGACTAAAGACGATCAGTTTTGTTGCGGCGGTTCCTAAAGCCGGGCGCTACGAAGTTCGTTTCGCCTGGGCAACCGGTGTCAATCGCGACAGGGCAGTTCCGGTGACGATCTCCAGCGCCGATGGCGACTTCCTTGTTCATGTCGATCAGAGTCAGGAGCCGTTGATCGAGGGGCGTTTTGTCTCGCTGGGGCAATACCGGTTTGAGGCCAACGGAGCTGGTTTTGTGCTCGTCTCCAACGAAGGCACCAAAGGGTATGTCGTGGCCGATGCGGTCCAGTTTCTTCCCGTGGAAGCGGTCGAGGTCGCTCCCGAAACAGTGACAACGAATGAAGAATCAGCCGTCGCGAAAAAAAGGCGGGAAGCGGTCGCGGAGGTGGCGCGGGTCAAAAAGGAGATCGCCGCCGTCAGAAAAGATGGCCCCTCGCGCCCGCGTTATCTGGGAGTAAAAGAGGCGGATACTCCAGCGGATCTTGCGGTTCTGGTACGCGGTGTTGTTCACAATCCGACAGGCGACCCGGTGCCCCGGGGATTTTTACAGGTGACTTCGCCTGCGGGATTCGCGGGGGAGCCGATTCCCGCAAATCAGAGTGGGCGACTTCAACTCGCCGACTGGATCGCGTCATCGGATAATCCGCTCACAGCACGTGTCTACGTGAACCGTGTCTGGCACTGGATGTTTGGGCGCGGGCTGACCCGCACGACGGACAACTTCGGGACAACCGGGGAGGCTCCTGCGCAGCCCGAGTTGCTCGACTGGCTGGCGCGGCGTTTTATCAACGGGGACTGGTCCGTAAAATCACTCGTTCGCGAAATCGCCCTGAGCCGGGCCTATCGCCTTGCCGCTCCCGCTGATGAAAGTCCCTGGGCAAAAGTCGATCCTGAAAATCATCTCTTTGCCCGAGCTCCCCGCCGCCGCATCGAGGCCGAGTCCTTGCGTGATTCGATTCTGGTTGCAAGCGGACGATTGCAGTTGCAGGGAGGTGGCCCGACGATCCAGGCCAATAAGGCCAATGATTTCAGTTACGAGCATGACCTGCTTTTGCGCAGTGTCTATCTCCCGGCCCTGAGGAACTCCATGCCGGAGATCCTCGAGACTTTTAACGCGGCGGATCCGAGCCGGACGACGGGGCGGCGCGATATCGGAACAGTGGCACCGCAGGCGCTTTTTCTTCTGAATAATCGTTTTATTCTCGAAGAGGCCCGGGCCGCTGCCGCACGTATCCTGACTGATGGCAAAACCGATGAGGAGCGTCTCGAACTCGCGTCTCTCCGTGTCCTCGGGCGCAGCCCGCTGCCGTCCGAGAAGCAGCTCGCCTCAAGTCTGCTTGCTTCCTCTCCCGCTGGAAAAGAAGTGGAAGCGTGGACGACTCTTTTCCAGGCTTATTTTGCCTGCATTGATTTCCGCTACCTCGAATAAATGACCTCACGCCGTCAATTCCTTCAAACGACTTCCTGCGGGTTCGGCGGCCTTGCACTTTCCGCACTCGCGAATGGTTCGGTCGACAATCCGCTTCAACCCCGCCTTCCTCCGATGCCGGCCCGGGCCAAACGCGTCATTTTTGTGTTTATGCAGGGTGGTCCCAGCCATGTCGATACTTTTGACTACAAACCGCTCCTTTTTGATCGAGACGGGCAAATGGTTGACTTTTTCGACGCGCGCAAGATCGCGAACTCCGGCGACAAGACGGCCACGGCGCAGAGGGTTATGAAGCCGATGTGGGATTTTTCTCAACACGGGCAGAGCGGTCGTTACGTCTCGTCGCTCTTCCCCGAAATCGCTCGCCATGTCGATGATCTCTGTTTTATCCATTCGATGCACACCGAAGGCATCGCCCATGGACCGGCGACGCTTTTTCTTCACTGCGGGGCGACCAATTTCATTCGGCCTTCCATGGGATCGTGGATCACTTATGGTCTCGGGAGTGAGAGTGAAAACCTGCCCGGCTTCGTCACGATAGGGCCATCGACCGGAAATGGCGGCGCGCGGAATTATGGCAGCGCGTTTCTTCCTCCGGTGTATCAGGGGACGCCGCTGGGACGTGCTGACGCGTCAGCATCTGCTGCCGGATTTCGTAATATCGGCAATAGCGCCCTTCCCGTTGATCAACAGAGAGAACGCTTCGATTTTCTCCAGGCGCTCAACGCCGCTCAGTTGGCCCGCCGCCCCGGTGATCTCGAACTGGAAGCGGCTATTAATTCGTTCGAGCTTGCATGGCGGCTCCAGAGTCATGCGCCCGAAGTGACGGACCTTTCCGGTGAGTCGGCAGCCACACTCGAGCTTTACGGGATCCATGACGGTGCGCCGACGGCGGACTTCGGACGCAAGTGCCTTCTGGCTCGACGGCTTTGCGAATCCGGCGTGCGTTTTGTCCAGGTCACCTATGGCGACAACACGGCCAATCCCGCCTGGGATCAACATTCCAATCTGCCCAAGCACGCCGACCACGCTCTCGCCGTTGACAAACCTGTCGCAGGGTTGCTCGAGGATCTCAAACAACGCGGTCTCCTTGAGGACACCATCGTCTGGTTCGGAGGAGAGTTTGGACGCACTCCCTATGCGCAGGGCAACGGCACCGGACGCGACCACAATCCGAAAGGATTTACGACCTGGCTTGCCGGCGGCGGCTTTAAACCCGGCTATGCGCACGGCGCGACCGATGAGTTCGGCCATATGGCGGTGCAGGACAAAGTTCACATGCACGATCTTCATGCCACGATTCTGCATCAGTTAGGGTTGGATCACAAGAAACTGACTTACCGCTTTGACGGGCGTAATTTCCGGCTCACCGACGTGCACGGCCATGTGGTAAGGGCGGTGCTGGCGTGAAGTCCGGAAGAGCGCCGGGAAACATTTTGTTCACTGCGGGGTTTCTCCTGTCGAATATCCCCTGCGTCGTGATGCGAAAAAATTCTCTCCTCCACCTACTTCTCTTCCTGTTTGCCCTTCCTCCCGTCGCGGCCGAACCCTCACCAAAGCCCAATGTCGTCCTCTTCCTCGTCGATGACATGGGATGGATG
>JAGNMT010000510.1 GCA_017991025.1 Verrucomicrobiales bacterium | reverse complement strand
GTTGGGTCAGCACTATCTATACGCGGGTGTTTTCGGCATTCTAAAACCACTCCTTCGTTGGGCCGGAGACGAAATGGCTGAGGATGCTGCGAGGTTCCTGATTGTTGAGGAGTTGAGGAAAGGGTACGATGCCCATCGGCGAGCCCGCGAGCATCTCGCGGGAGGGTCCCGTTCGCCCGGGACCCTCATCGGCGTTATTGCGCAGGTAGTGGAGAACATCGAGAGCAGCACGGACTGGCCAACTGGTGCTTTCTCGACGGATCCCCATCGTTGTCAGTTTGATTGAAGGCGAGGGGAGTTGTAATGCGTCCTCTTCCGGATCCCGTTCCCGACTGAATTCTCCAAAGATCGACCTGAAATCTCAAAAAACCGTTCTTGAGAAGCGCGGAGAACGGGAGCATCACTGAGGGTTTTTCATGAGCTCCCGACTTCTTATCCTTGTCGTTTTGTGGATGGTGTCCTGCTCCGCCCTTTTTGCGACGGGCGAAAAGCCGAATGTGATCCTCATCATGGTGGATGACATGGGCTTTTCGGACCTCGGTTATCAGGGCGGCGAGATCGAGACGCCAAACCTGGACGCGCTGGCTCGAGGAGGTGTCCGCTTTTCACAATTTTACAACGCGGGGCGCTGCTGCCCGACCCGGGCGACGCTCATGACCGGTCTGCATCCGCATGAGACGGGGATCGGTTGGATGACTTCGGAGCCGGACCGCGAGCGGGGCGAGGGAGCTCCCCCGGCTTATCAAGGCAACCTGAACGAGCGCTGTGTCACCCTGGCGGAGATCCTGCGCGAGGCCGGTTATGGGACCTATATGACGGGCAAGTGGCACCTCGGGCAAAGCCAGATTGAGGACCGCCCCCTCCAGCGCGGTTTCGACCGGTATTACGGCTGCCTCAGCGGGGCGACTCGCTTTTTTGCTCCGACAGGAAGTCGCGGTATCACTCTCGACAACGACTCTGAAGAAAATCCCGAAAGCACGACGGACCGGCCCTTTTATACGACCGATGCCTTCACTGATCATGCCATCGAATTCCTCGACGGGCATACGAAGGCGAAACGGGACGATCCATTTTTCCTCTACCTTGCCTATACCGCGCCCCATTGGCCGCTCCAGGCGCACGAGGAGGAAATCGCGAAGTATCGCGGCAAATATCGCGACGGATGGGACAAGCTCCGCGAGGCACGCTACAGGCGTCAGGTTGGGCTCGGATTGATCGATCGAAAATGGCCGATCTCGCCGAAGACCACTGGCATTCCGGATTGGGATTCTCTCGACGAAAAAACCCGTGATGAGATGGATCTGAAGATGGCGATCTATGCGGCGATGGTGGATCGTGTTGATCAGAATGTCGGCAAACTCGTCACCTTTCTGAAGGAGAAGGGAGTCTACGAAAATACCCTTATTCTCTTCCTCTCCGATAACGGTGCCTGTCAGGAGGGTGGTATGTTAGGGCGGGGTGAGTTCCGTGACGTGGAAAAGCGCAATCTCGAGCACGACAACAGTTACGGAGAAGCCTGGGCGAATGCGGGCAGCACCCCGTTTCGCTTCTACAAGCATTACCTGTACGAGGGCGGGGCGGCGACGCCTTTCTTCATGCACTGGCCTGCTGGTATTCAGCCTCGAGAGGACTGGTATGGCGATCCCGCCCAGCTCATCGATCTCATGCCCACGCTCATGGATGTCGCGGGTGCAAGTTACCCGGCTGATCGAAAAGGGGAGAAGCCCCTGCCGCTCGACGGAATGTCGTTGCGTCCCGCTTTTACGGGGGGAGCACTGGAGCGCGGGAAGCCGCTCTTTGCCGAGCACGAAACGAATGCCTCCGTCCGCGAAGGAAACTGGAAACTCGTCGGTGAAAGCGTGGCAATGCCTGGTGGAACGCAAGCCAAACAATGGGAACTCTACGATCTCGCCGCTGACCGCACCGAATTGCACAATCTCGCCGTGTCGCAGCCCGGGAAAGTGAAAGAGCTTGCTGGAAAATGGGAGGCCTGGGCCGCGAGGGTCTGGGTTTATCCGCGGGCAGAGGGACAGCCGAGCGTGAAAAAGCAGGAGGTCACCGCCGAGGCGAATCCACCGCAGGTGGGTGGTCGCCCGTTCACTTTGAGCGTCACGGTGCGGAGTCCAAAACCGCATGGCGTCGCGATCGCCCACGGAGGAAATCAGTTCGGCTACGCCTTGCATTTCGTCGAGGGACGTCCCGTTTTTTCCGTGCGCAAGGCGGGCAAACTGACCGAACTCTCCGCCCCTGACCCAGTGAAAGGCAGGGTCACTGTTTCCGCCCGCCTGGACGCGGAGGTGATGACGCTCGCAGTCGATGGAAAGGAAGTCGCCAGCATCGCCTCCCCCGGACTCCTTGAAAAGCAGCCGGCGAAGGGAATCTATCTCGGTCAGGATATCCCCGATGCGGTGGGGAACTACGAGACCCCGAATCGGCTAAACACGAAAATGCTTTCGCACCGTGTTGATGTGATCTTGCCAAAGGTCGCGATGCGCACCGAGTGGGGCGGGAAAGTGACACCGGAGAATGTCTGGCAGGAGTACCCTCGTCCCGAACTGAAGCGCGAAAATTGGACGAACCTGAACGGCCTTTGGGATTATGGAGTAACCGCAAAATCCGCCTCCGCTCCGCCGCGGGAGTGGGATGGCAGGATCCTCGTGCCCTTCGCGATTGAGGCTCCGCTCTCGGGAGTGCAGAAACGATTTACGCCGGACGACGCCCTCTGGTATCGGCGCGTGTTCGTCGCGACAAAGAAAGCGGGGAAACGTGTCCTTCTCAACTTCGAGGCGGTCGACTATCAGTGCACCGTGTGGGTCAACGACATCGAGGTCGGATCGCACACAGGCGGGAATCTGCCCTTCTCCTTCGACATCACCAGGGCCAAGGCGCTGAAGGACGGCGAGAACACCCTCCTCGTCCGCGTCACCGACGCGACCGACAGTGCCTATCAGCTTCACGGCAAACAGCGCCTCGACCCGAAGGGGATCTGGTACACACCCGTCTCGGGGATCTGGCAAACGGTGTGGATGGAGGAGGTGCCGGACGATTACGTCTCTCAAGAGGGAGTTTGGTGCAAAACCGAACTCGATGGTTCCGTTGTTCTGCGAATTCGCGTGAACGGATCTACCGGGACTATCAATACAAAAATCGTCGCTTCGTTAGCCGGGAAAACTGTCTTCGAAGAGGATGGGTATACGGGTGATCGGAAATTCAAGATTCCCAATCCCAAGCTTTGGTCTCCCGATTCCCCCACTCTCTACGATCTGCGCATCGAATACGGCGAGGATGTCGTCGAGACCTACTTCGCTTTTCGCGAGACTGCCATCGCGAAAGATAGCGACGGTCATCTCCGCCTCCACCTCAACGGCAAACCGATCTTCCACTGGGGTACGCTCGACCAGGGATGGTGGCCCGACGGGCTTCTCACCCCGCCCTCGGATGCGGCGATGCTTTCGGACATTGCGTTTCTGAAAGCGGCCGGGTTCAACAC
>JAGNMT010000509.1 GCA_017991025.1 Verrucomicrobiales bacterium | reverse complement strand
CTGTGTCTGTCCCCGATGCATTTCCCGTGTCCGCGATGCATTTCGCTGCAACCAGATGGTGACATTAGGAATACCTCGTAATCGTTGGTGATGAAACTAGAGTATTTAATAGGATTGACGGTGATTTCCATAGTCGGAAATTTTTTATTCCGAAGGTGGAACAAGGCATTCAGTGATCGGATGAGAGTATCAGACCCGGAATCAACAGATCGACCAATTCAATATTCCGAGGCGGAATTGAAGCTCGTTGACCAAATCCTGGGCAAGTACAGATTGTCATCAACGGCACTCCCGAATCCATACCTTAAAAACTTACATCCTAGTTATAGTAATATATTTTCAGGCATCAATGAAATATCATTTAGCCCATTTTATCAAGTATACTCAACTGATCTAATTAAGACACTTTATGAGCACAATCCTGACTTCACTAGAATAGGATATCTATCTGACGGTTCTGACGTATTGGCGAGGATCTCGAGATCAGACCCCGTAGTATACTATGTCGATTCGGATGAAGGCAACTATGAAAGTCCAACGCCATACGCCATAACAATAAATGATTATATATACGATTGTTATATTAATTAGGGATGCAATTTGGCGAACCTGTCTCCGATGCATCTTCCGTTTTCGATGCATTTGTGATAACCGGCATCGCCATGCGGAAGAGGATAGCAGCCTCTGCCTCGCTTTCTCCGCCGGGGCGTTTCTACAAAAAATTGGATTGCCGACCGAGCCCTGGGACTTCAGTCCGAAGGGGAAACCCTGATGTTAGTCCCCTTGCCAGGGGCTGCCGCATTCGCCACCATCCGACCATAAAATCTCTTTTTCTTAACCTGAACGTGAGTGGTCAGGGTGAAGGAAGGTTTAGATAAAGTGCCGCGTCCACGCCCACTTTTTCACACAACTCCCGGAAACGTGCGGGGCGCTCCTCAAAACAGTCGGTCTTAAATTTCAGAAAGAAGGGCCGCTGATCCCAGTCGAAAGACGAGGCCGCCTTGCCATGGAGAAACATCAGCATGGCCGCAAAATGCACCGCCTTTTCACTCTTTGTCAGGACACCGCGAAACAAGGCGTCGATGACCTGAGGAGGATGAAAACTTTCGACCTGCAACAGTGCCCGGGTGAGGCCGCCATCGGTATCCGGGCCCTCCAACACCTCCACCAGCAGCGCGACGCGCTCCGCTTCGGGGACGAGATCCGGAGCACGGTCTACGATCGCGAGACGCAGACGGAGGTCCGGGAGCTTCATTGCCTCCTTCAGTGCGAGTCGCGCGCGCGGTGAATTGAGCGCGGCCAGCGCCTCGACATCGCGCCAGTCATTCACGTTGCGGGAGATCAGCATCGTCTCGAGTTCGACGAGTTCCTCCGGTGTCGCGAGATCAAAAAGCGATAGGTCATAACCGGTGCCGTCGTGCCACGAGTCGAAATCGCTGATCATGCTCTTGCGAAAGCGGTCCATCACCGTCCCGGCCACGGCTGCGAGCGGTCGCATCGGATCCGGTGCCTCAGATTGTATGGGATGCTGATCCCTGTCAATCGCAGCATCAGCCGCTCGCTGTCCTGCCTCAATCGCGGCACGGATCGCATTGGTATCGGGGTAGTAACCCGCATCCGGATGCGGCGGCTCGAGCACGAAGAAGTGGCGCTGCGCATCGGTAAACTCGCCCGAGTGGCTGCTGCCGTTGCGTTCGTAAAAATCGAGTACGGGCGTTTTCTTCCGATCATGAGACGTCACCGGACGCGCCAGCCTGATATAGGCTCCGCAGGGTGCGGCGGGAAATCCATGGCCAAACTCAGTCACTTCGTTTCCGGCGGCCAGCTCCGCCGTGACCAGCACTTGAAGTACCTCCGGGAACAGGGCGAACTCCGCTTCGTGTTCGTTGGGAATACCCATCAGTGTTGAGGCTCAGCGTCCTGCGTGATCTGACAGGAACGGTTCGAGACCCGTCATGAGGCCGAATACGATGAAGCCCGCAACGGGCACACCGGGAACAGCCACAGGTAACGAGGCAATACAGCAAAAGATCCAGTGCATAAAAGTTCAGCGACGTCCTCCCGCTGCAACTCAACGTCTACTCTTTCGCAAACCCTGAGAGCGAAACGTCCGCGATATTAACAGTTCTATCCGCCAATGCATTCAGCACATCAACAAATCGTTGCCCCTTCGCTGCATCATTGGCCGCAACCACCACCACCGGCTTTGCACCGATGAGTCGCGCACTCTCGGCGTAAGTTTTCAGGCGATCCAGAAGCAGAGGCACTTCACGAACGGTCTCGTCAGTATCAAGGACCTCGTCATTCAGAAGAATGTGTCCGGTTTCGTTCACTTCCACATTCATGGTATCGATGCTGACCGGATGGCCACCGAATATATCCGGCAGTGTCATCGCCAGATCAGACTCTCTGGGTTCAAGCGTCGAAGTGACGAGAAAATAGATGAGGAGAAGAAAACTCAGATCAATCAATGGAGACATGTCCAGGACCGGATCACTCTGATAGGGGGTTTTATTGCGAGTCATCTGTTTGAGGGGTTAAGACACCGAAAAGCCACCGGGTGAGATACTGTCAAAAAAGCGAAGCCAAGTCAATTCTTTCGCATCCCGATCTGCTGTTTTTGGATGGGCTTTCGGCATATTCCGGGCACCTCGCGAGGCAAAGCGATCCTGTCCGCCAGAATACAATTTCATGAAACCCTGTTGACTCTCCCGCCTCACCCTGTTGAGTCTCCCCATGCCCCGGAGCACCCTCTTTCACGCCAAACTTTACGGGATCGTCGACCTTGGTTATGCCGCTCCCTCGGCGCTGATTCGGGTCACGGCCGAGATGATTGAAGGCGGGATCGATGTCATTCAGCTTCGGGCGAAGGGCCACTCCGCCGATGAGGTGGAACAATGGGGGGCCGCCCTCCTTCCGATCTGCCGCGAGGGTGGAGTCCCCTTTTTTATTAATGATCACGCCTCCGTCGCAGCCGCGATCGGAGCGGACGGTATACACGTCGGACAGGATGACGCCTCCATGGACGAGATCCGCGCCATCGTGGGCGACACCATGCTCGTCGGGCGATCCACCCACAGCCTTGCCCAGGCGGTGGCGGCAGCCGCTGACCCGCGAACCGATTGTATCGGCTTCGGCCCGGTCTTCGCCACCCCCACCAAGCCGACCTATCAGCCCATCGGAACCGCTGAGATCCGTAAGGTGCATGCTCTGCACCCCGATCTTCCTATCTTCTGCATCGGTGGGATAAAACAGGAGAATCTCACCGACCTCATCGCTGCCGGCGCAAAACGGGCAGTTATTGTCTCTGGAATCTTGCAAGCAGGGGATATCGCTGCTTATGTCCGCAGCGCGAGGTCCATCCTCCCCTGAACCGCTCTACTCCTGAATTCCTGAATCCCTTCCACCCATGAGCGTCCTCGTTTCCGGTTCCATCGCCATCGACAATGTCAAAACGCAGAAAGCGTCACAGGAGAATCTCCTCAGCGGTTCCG
>JAGNMT010000508.1 GCA_017991025.1 Verrucomicrobiales bacterium | reverse complement strand
CTGGAACTCGATTTTGAGATGGACGGGTTCTGTCGCTGGGTGCCGGGGATCTCTGTCGGGGCGGGTGAGCATGGAAAAGTGATTCACTCGCAGCTTGTCAAGTCAGCGTAGACTCCGTAACTCTTCCACATCCCCGAATGTCGCCGTTGCTTCCAATTCTGTTTCTTAATCTTGCGCTGCTGTTGGCGACCATGGCGAGTGGAGTTGAACCGGAGGATCACTCCAGGTCTGTTGCGGATCTCCTTGCCCGGATGACAATGCAGGAAAAGATCGGGCAGATGGTGCTCATGAGTGGTTACGGTCGTACCCCGGGCCCCGTTAAGGAGCAGGCCGCCCTCGAGACGGCGATACGGTCGGGCGATTGCGGTAATGTCTTTAACGTGATCGGCGTCGCACAGGTTCGGCGCCTGCAGCGTATGGCCATCGAAGAAACCCGCCTCGGTATTCCGCTGATGTTCGGTTTCGATACGGTTCACGGTTTTCGTACGATTTTTCCGATCCCGCTGGGGGAAACCGCGTCATGGAACCTCGAATTGATGGAGCAAACTGCACGAGTTGCCGCGAAGGAAAGTTCGGCTGCGGGACTGAACTGGACTTTTGCTCCGGTCGTCGACATTTCCCGCGATCCACGCTGGGGCCGTATTTCCGAGGGCGCGGGCGAGGATCCCCTTCTCGGAGCCCTGGTGGCGCAGGCCCGAGTGAGGGGGTTTCAGGGCACGGATTGGGGAGCGTCGGACACGGTGCTCGCCTGTGCCAAACATTTTGCCGCCTATGGCGCCGTTCAGGCGGGGCGTGATTATAACGCCGTCGATATGTCCGAGCGGCTCCTTCGTGAAGTTTACCTCCCTCCTTTCTTTGCCGCGAAGGAGGCAGGGGTGGCGAGCGTGATGACGGCGTTTAGCGAATTGAATGGAACGCCTGCAACTGCAAATCGCTTTCTGCTGCGGAACATCCTCCGGAACGAGTGGGATTTTAAGGGGTTCGTGGTTTCGGATTTCGCAGGCATCAGCGAAATGGTTGCACACGGGTCTGCCGGGGATGATTCCGAAGCGGGACGGCAGGCGCTCAAGGCCGGGGTGGACATGGACATGCAGGGCGGGGTGTATCAGCAACATCTCGAGCGGATGTTGGCGGAGCGAACGATTATGCCAGAGCAGATTGATACCGCTGCCGCGCGGGTTCTTGAGGCCAAGTTTCGACTCGGCCTTTTTGAGGATCCTTTTCGTCGATGCGATGAATCTCGCGAACAGCGGACCAGGTTGGCTTCCGGGCATCGGGATCTCGCTTACCGTGCAGCGTGCGAGTCGTTTGTTCTTTTGAAGAACGAACCCGAGGTGCTTCCGTTTAAACCGGGAAGAAAGATTGCTGTCATTGGTCCTCTTGCGGATTCCCGCAAGGATTTGTTAGGGTCGTGGAAGGGCGATGGAGAATGGGAGGAACTCGAGGCGATCCTCTCGGCCATCCGGCGCAGCAATGCCGAAGGGGAGGTGCGATTTGCACAAGGTTGCGAGGTCAGGTCCGCGAATCAAACTGGTTTCGCAGAGGCGCTCGAGGCCGTGCGGCAGTCTGACCTCGCGGTGCTGGTCATGGGTGAGAGCAGTGATATGAGCGGAGAGGCAAAGAGTCGAACCGACATCGGTTTACCGGGGGTGCAGACGGAGCTGTTGCGCCAGATCAGGGCGCTGGGAAAACCGACCGTTTTAGTCCTTTTGAACGGTCGGCCGCTCGTACTGGAGGATGAGTCCCGTCTAGCGGACGCGATTCTTGAGGTCTGGTTTCCCGGCAGCGAGGGTGCGCGGGCCATAGCGGATGTTCTATTTGGCAGGGAGTATCCCTCGGGCAAACTTCCGGCCACCTTTCCGCGGAATCTCGGTCAGGTTCCCATTTTCTACAGTACTAAAAACACCGGCCGCCCGCCATATCCCGACAAACCGACTGCGGAATACCGGTCGACCTATCTCGATTCGCCCAACGACCCGCTCTATGTCTTCGGTTTTGGGTTGAGTTACACGACCTTCTCTCTTTCCGACTTTCGTCTCGACCACGACCACATTCGGGCGGGAGAGGATTGGGAAGCCGAAGTAGTGTTGAGAAACACGGGGAATCGTCCGGGAGCGGAAGTCGTGCAGCTTTACGTTCGCGACCTCGTCGGCAGTGTTACCCGGCCCTTGCTCGAACTGAAGAAGTTCAAAAAGGTGCGTCTTTCTCCCGGCCAGTCCGAGACGGTGCGTTTCTTGATGAATGAACACGATCTAGCCTTTCTCCGTGAGGATATGACCTGGGGGACAGAGCCCGGCAGGTTTCGGATTTTCGTCGGAACAAACAGCCGGGACCTATTGTCTGCAGATTTGGAGCTTTTGCCTGCCGACCCATCGGGAGCGCAATGAGGGTCAAGGAGGAGCATTGCAGTCAGCCGGGAATGTCAGGGGACCAGCCTGCATTTCTCAGCAGTCTGTATGAAAGGTAGAAAAAGCAAACGTCCTCAGCAAATTACTTGCACTCACCGTCGAAATTGGGCATAAAGTTCATTCATGCGACCACATAAATGCTTCTTCATTGTCATGGCGGGGGCCATCCTTCTCACGGTACCTCAAGTCAGGGGTGAGGACAATCCCCTGCTCCGTTTGTTCTCGGGAGAGAAGACGGTCGACCAGGCGAAACCCGGCTCCTCCGGTAAAACCCAGAAGGAGAGTCGCTCGTTCTTTGGCGGTCCGAAAAGGGTCGAAATTAACCTGACGGACCAAAAGTTGCGTGCCTACGAGGGGGATCGGCTCGTGATGAAGACCCACATCAGTTCCGGCCGGAACGGGGCTACGCCGACGGGGCACTTCCGCGCCGGCTACAAAGACGCGGACCATTATTCCAGCCTTTTTCATAACGCCCCGATGCCGTGGAGCGTTCAGGTGAGCGGTAATATTTTTGTCCACGGGTTTACTTCGGTTCCCGACTATCCCGCTTCCCACGGTTGCATCCGCGTTCCTATCACCGGAAATAATCCGGCCAAGCGCTTCTTCAACTGGGTCGAAGTGGGGACGCCCATTCGGATTGCCTATTGAGGCCAAAGGCCGCTGTTTCGTGTCTTGTTTCAGGCGGCGCGCTCCTTATCGCGGCCGCATCACGGCCGTTTTTCAGTCTCCGCATTTCAGCGATAGCGTTTCAGCCCGTCGAAAGGTCAGGGACGGTGATTCATCATCGCAGATGGTTGCGATTACGGCATTGTCGGGGGCCGGGTGTTTGATGTAGCGTGATCCTCGTGTTCGGAACGTATGCGACCCGAGTCGCCTCTATTCTCGCTTTTTCATTGGGTATTATCCTGCCTCTGTCGGCGTTTTTGGGGCAGGCGTTCGACGATTTTCAGATCCCGCCGCACAGATACGGAGCGATCAAAGGCGGCGATGCGATGAGTCGACTCGTGGGGAAGATCGACACTAGTGAGTAGAAGTTCGGGGAGGGGACCGGGAAGCCCCCTGCTCCGCCGCCTTCTTGAGGAACTCTCGATACCGGAC
>JAGNMT010000507.1 GCA_017991025.1 Verrucomicrobiales bacterium | reverse complement strand
CGAATCCGCCGCCGAACTCGGTGAGCCGGAGGACCGGGTGCGCCGGGCGATCGGTTACCTTGCCGATCAAGGGGATGCGATCGTCAAGCCGGACGGCCTGCGCCATGCCTATCGACTCGCCCCCGACGGGGAACGTGCCGTGCCGGCTATTGCGGCGCGGATGATCGAGCGCTTTGAATCGCGCGAGGTCGGTGAGATCGAACGATTGCATCTCGTTGAGACCCTTTGCGAAACGGCGCAATGTATCCCGCAGCAGCTCATCGCCTATTTTGGAGAAACGATGGAACCCTGCGGCACCTGCGGTGTCTGCCTCGGCGAGAGCGCGGGCGGTCCGCTCCCGGCGGCAAAGCGCGAGTCCATCACGATGGAGCAGGCTGAAGTCATCCGCACCACGAAAGCGGAGAATCATCCGGCGCTGCGCCAGCCGCGACAATTGGCCCGATTTCTATGCGGACTATCAAGTCCGGCGACGACACGGGCGAGGTTGAATCGGGATGATCGCTTCGGGTTGCTCGCCGAAGTGCCGTTTTTTGATGTGCTGACTCACGTGGAGTCATTTTGAGGAAGTCGGTCGGCTACTCAAGAACTCCGGCCAGCGCAACAAGGCCACCCTCGTTCCGCGCCAGTTCAAGAAGCCGCTTCTTCGCCGTAGGAATGTGCGCCAGGAACTCCGTCTTCCCCTTGACCTCGCTGAGGAACCCGTAGGCCCCCATCGCCTGCATGAGCCGTTGCATGGCGCACTGGGTGAGGCGTTTTTCAAAGTCGCTCCGGGATTCAGTGTCTCCGGCTTCCTGCTTCAGGGAGAAATAGAAGGCGATGAGATCCTCAGTTTCACCGGGCGTGAATTCGCTGTAGGGATCGTAAATCATCGAGGCGAGATCATACTCGGGCAACCCCCAGCGCAGGCCCTGATAGTCAATGAGGTAGCTGCCTCCTTCCAGGAGCATGACATTCGTGCTCTGAAAGTCGCGATGGACGAGGGCGCGGGGAAAGGCGGCAAGTTCCTCGCGGAGGATGATGAGCGACTCTTCCTCGCGAAGTTGTCGTGCTTTTTCGGGTGAAAGGAACCGCTCGACATACTGGGTGAGGAAGTAATTCTGCTCCCATTCGTAAAGGGCCGCATCGAAAGGCTTTTCCAGTTCCGGCAGATCGGTGGGGGCATCGGACTCGGTAATACGGTGCAATGGGAAGACCGTCCGCAGCGCTGACTCATAGGCGCTACGACGCCCGGATCGCCAGTCGGATCGGGCGAGATTTCCTAAATCGATGGAGCCGAGGTCTTCTACCCAGAGCAAATTCAGGTCGACTCGTCGTTCGAGAATACGCGGTGCCGGGATCCGATGCCGGTTCAGAAAATCGGTGATGGAGGCGAAACGCGGATTGTCGGCACGGTCCAGATTGTAATGCATCGCGATAAGGCTTTCCCCCGACGCTTTTTCCGTGACCCGGACAAAAAGACGCCCGGATCCGCCTTTCTCAATAATAGAAAAAGCGAGGTCGGCGGCCTTCCATGCGGGAAGGGCCTGCCGCGTCTGCGATTCGATTTCGTCCAACTCCATAAAACTTGCCCGCACCAAACCACGGATTGATGTCAGGAAAAGTCATAAAGTGATTTAATTGCCGGGCGGGACGGGGATTGATCGGCGCAAAGGCATGAGTATCTGCATATTCTCAGCCGCGACGGATCGTCTCGCGAGATCCTGTCGCTGCAATCCATCGGTGCCGAACGAGAGGATCTGATTGTCGTCCGTGACGGGCTTTGCACCCTCCACATACTTCTCGAGACCTTCCGCTGAGAGCAGCATGCCCTGATAAACCATCTCCCGGGAGTAGGGTCGGGCACCTGCCGCTTCTCGTGCGAACCCCGGCCAACCCATTTCTTTAGCATCTCCCTTGCGCCCGATCAGGATCCCCTGCTGCCAGACTCCCGTGGCGTCGGCGCTCCGGGAATCAAACCAAAGCCCGGCGTTGGGGAAAACCCGGACAAAAGCTGCCGCCACCGACCGCGCCTGCGACGGCGTGAGGAGATGAATCGGAAACCATTGCGCGACGCATCCTCCATCGCGAAGGCGGCTCCGGATCAACTCGTAAAACTCGACGGAGTAGAGCGAATTACTTCCCGCAAAAAAGGGAGGCATTGGCTCCAGTGTCACCACATCATACTCCGTTTTGCTTCGCCTCAACCAGGCCCGGCCGTCCATCACTCTGGATCGCACCCGTGGATCTTCCAGGGCACCCCGATTCGTTTGAAAAAAATCCGCCAGCGTAAACACCGCCTTATTCACATCGAGCATGTCCACACTCACCGGATTCTCATCGAGCACGGCCCGGAGCGTCTGGCCGGTCCCGAAGCAGATGACCAGTGCGTCTTTTGGAGCAGGGTGCATCAACATCGGGAGGCGCCCCATGGCATCCATGTAGCCGGTGCTGCCGCCCACCTCACCTGAAGCCGCATATCCGTCCATGAACAGCAAGGTGAAACCCTGCTTCGTGCGCACCACCGACACGGTCACATCGGGACCGTTCTGATGCGCGAGAACACGGTGTTCCTGCCGGACCAGGGCAGTCGGTCCCTGAACCCGTGTCACTCCAATGCCGGAGTCCGCCGTCCACGCTCCACCGAGAGCAAGCACCGCCACGCCCAGAACCATTCCCCGCACTCGCCAGGATGATAGGGCAGGTATCGCGGCGGCAAGCAGCAGTAACCCTAGAACCCAGGTCGACTTCACCGGCCCCAGCCAGCTTATCAGCCACCACCCCACGAGAAAGCTACCTGCTGCCGCTCCGAGGGTATTGGCCGCATAAAGTCGTGCCCATTGCCGGGGGTGCGCCCGCTCATCCATCAGCGCAGGTAGAGACATTCCGAGTAAAACGATCGCCGGTCCCATTGCCAGCAAGGCGGCGGCAACACGACCCGCGATGCGGAAACCGTAGGCCCCGCCCGCGTTTGCCCAGCCATCAAAGCGCTCGATAAAGGCCGTCCCTAACCAGATCGCAACCGCCGCACCGCACAAGAGCAGGGGCACTGCCACGCGAATTTTTCGCAACGATTTGCTAAGCCACGCCCCCCACCCCAGGCTCAGGAGAAAGCAAAACAACATCACCGCAAAGGAGTCCGTTGTACTCAGCCAGGCGGCTTTCAGGAGCCGAAACCACGCTACCTCGAGACCGAAGGTAACGATGCCGGTAATCACACAAAAGAGCACACTCCACTTCATCGGCATCGGGTCTACCGGGCGCTCCGGTGATTCCCCGCCCCTACCGGAATCCCGCTGCGGGGAGACCGCCTTGCGGGCCATTCCGAACGCCAGAAGCGCCACCACCAGGTCGAGTCCCGTCACGGTCAGCGCAGACCCCTCCCGCCCGAGAACGGGCATCAGAGCCAGCGCCACCAACAGTGCTCCGCAAGCGGCACCAAGGGTGTTCGCCGCATACAGCCGCGAGAGGGGAACCCTGTTCTCTCTCGCGATCAGTCCCATGACCGGCAGCGAGGCTCCCATCAGGAAGGTCGCCGGCC
>JAGNMT010000506.1 GCA_017991025.1 Verrucomicrobiales bacterium | reverse complement strand
GCGACCGGTCGCTGTTGAATGCTGTGCATGCCGAGAATACCCGACTGCGGAGGATTCAGGATCGGTGTGCTGAGAAGCGATCCGTAGATACCGCCATTGGTGATGGTAAAGACCCCGCCCTGCAAGTCACCAAGTGAAATTTTGCCTTCACGGGCCTTGTTCGCATACTCGACGATGTCTTTTTCAATCGTAGCAAAAGACTTCTGATCACAATCGCGGATCACGGGGACCATAAGCCCCTTATCCGTACCCACGGCTACGCCGATATCGTAGAAATGGTTCTCAACCACTTCGTCGCCCTCGATCCTGCCATTGACCGAAGGAACTGCCTGAAGGGCATCGACAACGGCCTTAATAAAGAAGGACATAAAACCCAGTTTCACCCCGTGGCGGGCGACAAAGTCATCCTGCACCCGCTTGCGAAGGTCCATGATCGCCGTCATGTCGCACTCGTTGAAGGTGGTTAGAATAGCCGCATTATGCTGAGCGTTAACCAGATGGGTGGCGATTTTGCGACGGAGCGGCGACATCTTTCTCCGGGTCGTTTGTTTGCCGGAGAGATCGGCGGCGATTACGACGGCCTCTGCCACCACCGTCTTTTCCTTGGCGCCGGACTGGTCATTCGCGGCATCAAGCACATCGGCTTTCGTAATTTTTCCGCCGGCACCGGTTCCGCTGAGACTGGTCAGATCAATGCCTTCGCCTTTGGCAATCTTCCGCGCCACCGGGGTGGCCTTCACTTCATTGTCTTCGGCCCCGGCACTCACGGTCCCTGCTTCGTTTTTCACCGGAGCTTCCACGCTCGAGGCCGGCGCTTCTCCCTCTTCGATACTCGCCACGGGAGCTCCGATCGCCAATTCATCCCCGACAGCGGCGAGATGGTGCAGAAAACCATCGCGATCCGATTCCAACTCGGTCGTGATTTTGTCGGTTTCGATGGTGAGGAGGACTTCGCCTGCCCTCACATACGCCCCTTCAACCTTGTGCCAGGCCCCCAGGGTTGCTGATGTGATGGATTCACCTACGGAAGGAATCTTTATCTCGTGCGCCATGTCTTAAGTTCGGTTGTCGGATCGGGGAAAAAGGGGAATTTGTCAGGGTGCCTCGCCGGGCGTGCCATGATCATCTGAAAAAGGCAACTCACTTATTGAAAGCTTCCTCAACAAGACGGCGCTGTTCCATCTTGTGAATGGTCTTTGATCCGCTCGACGGGCTCGATGCGGTGTCACGCCCGGCATACCTGACGTGAAGATCGGATATCTTCTGCAAGCGCGGGCCGACGAAAGTCCAGCCGCCCATGTTAAGCGGCTCTTCCTGACACCACACCCACTTGTTAGCGTTCGGGTAACGGGCGGCGATCTCCGCGATTTTGTCGGAGTGGAAGGGATATAGCTGCTCGAGACGAATGATCGCGGCATTGTTAATCTCGTTCTCCCGGCGGAATTCGAGGAGATCATAATAGACTTTGCCCGAGCAGAAGATGAGGCGATTGATACGGTCCTCGCTCCCCCGGTCCACAGTGGTGTCGTCGAGCACTTCATGGAAACAGGTGCCTTCCCCGAAGTCATCTATGTTCGAGACACACGAAGGATGCGTCAAGAGGCTCTTCGGCGTCATGATGATGAGCGGCTTTCGGAAAGGGCGGTGCATCTGACGGCGCAGGACATGGAAATACTGCGCGGGTGTCGAAATATTACAAACCTGCATGTTCTGCCCGGCACAGAGCTGGAGAAAACGCTCAAGACGGGCACTGCTGTGCTCGGGTCCCTGCCCCTCATATCCGTGAGGGAGCAGCATGACAAGGTGACTGGCACGCTGCCACTTCGACTCGGCCGAAGAAATGAACTGGTCGATGATTACCTGGGCTCCGTTCGCAAAATCACCAAACTGAGCCTCCCACAGCACCAGCATGTCGGTGGCGTGCAGGGAGTAGCCATATTCAAATCCGAGAACCGCGAACTCTGAAAGATGGCTGTTGTAAACCCAGAGCTTCTGCTTTTGACCGGATACGAGATGATTTAGGGGCGTGTAGCGCTGCCGGGTCTCGGGGTCATAGAGCACCGCATGCCGGTGGCTGAAAGTCCCGCGACGACAGTCCTGGCCGGAGAGCCGAACCGCGAGGCCTTCTTTGAGAAGCGAGCCGAAAGCGAGAGACTCGGCGAATGCCCAGCTGATTCCGGTCCCGGAAGTGATCGCCTCGCGACGCGGGGTGAGAAACCGGGTCGCAAGTTTCTGATTCACTTTCACATTGCCCGGGATCTCGGAAATCCGCAGGCCAATGGCACGCACTTCATCGACGGGAATGCCGGTGGGGTTGGGGCCATGACTGTATTCCGGCTGAGGCTCCCACGGAGCCTCGGCGAGCGTGTGGCCATCGCCACGTTCCACAGCGGCCTCCAGTTCGCCCATTTCGCGATCGAGCTTTTCCTGATACTCGGCTTCGATGGCATTGGCCTCGGCCTCGGTCAGTTGGCCGGAGTCAACAAGTTCACGGCGAAAAAGGGCGAGCGGGGTGTCGTGTGCGCTGATCTCGCGGTAGGTTTTGGGAAGCGTGAAAGCAGGCTCATCCCCTTCGTTATGGCCGTGCCGGCGGTAGCAGACGATATCGACCACCACATCGCGACTAAAACGTTGCCGAAATTCAAGGGCAAGCTCCGTCACGAAGAGAACATCCATGGGCGAATCACCATTCACATGGAAAACGGGCGCTTCGATCATCTTGGCGACGTCGGTACAATAAACCGAGGAGCGGGCATCCTTGGGAGTCGTCGTGAAACCGATCTGATTATTCACGACAAGATGCACCGTCCCCCCTGTCCGGTAACCGAGCAATTGTGACAAATTCAGGGTTTCTGGAACGCTTCCCTGGCCGGCGAAGGCGGCGTCCCCGTGAATCAGAACAGGAATAACCGAGTCTCGTTCAACAAAGGAGTCGCGGAGCTGGGCATCCTTTCTGCGCTGCCGCGCCCGGGATTTTCCCTCGACGACCGGGCTCACCGCCTCGAGATGGCTGGGGTTCGCGGCGAGCTGGATCTTCACCGGCTTACCATTGACCTCCTGATCCGACTCGTAGCCGAGATGATATTTCACATCCCCGTCGCCGAAGACCAGGTTCGGCACATAGTTGTCCGAGAACTCATAAAGCAGAACCGTCAGCGGCTTCCGGAGAAGATTGGCGAGCACATTGAGCCTGCCCCGATGAGCCATTCCCATCACCATCTCGACAATGCCGTACTGGGGGAACTTCTGCATGAGCCCGTTCAGCGCAACCATGAGGGAGTCGCCGCCCTCAAGGGAGAAACGCTTTTGCCCGACATATTTACGGTGAAGAAAACGCTCGAAGAGTTCGGCTTCAGTGAGCCACCGGAGCGCTTTCCGCTTTTCCTCCAGAGGCGGTGACGGCTGATCAATGCGGGTCTCGACCCGTTCGCGCACCCAGTTTCGCACTTCGGGGGTCTGGATGTGCATGAACTCAAAACCGATCTTGCTGCAATAGGTGCGCTCAAGGCGATCAATCAACTCG
>JAGNMT010000505.1 GCA_017991025.1 Verrucomicrobiales bacterium | reverse complement strand
GAGCATAGCCGAGGAGCTTGCGACTGAAGTGCCCGGTGAATTGCCCGTTGTTTTTGGCGAGGTAGTCGCGCAGCCCGTCCATGCCCTTGAAGGTGGTGCCGTCACGAAGCGAGCCGGTATCGTCAATCATTCCCCCACTTTCGTCAGCGGTACGGAAACGGCCGATCGGATCAAAGGACTCAAGCGCAAAGCCGAGCGGATCGATGCGGTCGTGACAGACGGCACAGGCATGATCCTCCCGATGTTTCATGAGCGCCTCGCGAAGCGAGGCGGGTTTCAGACCTTTCTCAAGCTGAGGCACATTCGGCGGAGGCGGAGGTGAGGAGTTGCCGAGAACGACCGCGTAGAGAAACTCTCCGCGCACCACCGGGCTGGTGCGGTTCGGCCGTGAGGTTTTTGTCAGGATCGCCCCCATCCCGAGCAATCCGCCGCGATGGTGACCGGAAATTTTGACCTCGCGAAACTCCGGACCAGTGACACCGGGCACACCGTAGAATTTGGCAAGTCGCTCGTTGAGAAAACTTGTCTCGCCGATGACGATGTCGGCGACCCGTCTATCCTCGCGGAAGAGACGGGTGAAATATTCGACGACCTCGCGTTTCATGTCGGCGCGCAGTTCGGGCGTCATTTCGGGATATTTTTCCGTATCGACTCCGTCGTGTTCCTCGAAGGCGGAGAATTTCAGCCACTGCCCCGCGAACTCCTCGGCGAGGGCGGAGGCGCGGGGATCCTTCATCATGCGGGCCGCCTGCGCCGTGAGGACCTCAGGTTTGAGCAGGCTGCCATTCTCCGCCGCTTTGCGGAGTTCCCAATCGGGAATCGAAGACCAGAGGAAATAACTGAGGCGCGAGGCCAGTTCCCACGAGGAAAGGGGCAGGTCGCTGCCGCCAGGGGCGTTTGTCAGGGTTCCGGGAGCCGGCAGGGTCTCCGCTTTGAAAAGGAAATGTGGCGAGACGAGCACCCTGACAAGTCCCTCACGCACCGCCGATTCACGGTCGAGCCCCTGCTTGAGTCGATCATGATAAAAGGCCGCGAGCGTTTGCTTCTCGGGCTCGGCGAGCGGTCGTCTCCACGCCCGCGCGGCAAACTGATGAAGATGCCAGACCATGGCCCCGTCGAACTCACCCTTCTGCTGGTCGTTGAGCTGCCTCGGACCGGCGAGGCTCCAGTCTTTCTTCATTGCCGTGAGGGTGGCTTTCTCCTTTTCTCCGAGGACCTCTCCGAGTTGTTCGTCGCTGAAATAATAAACGGTGTAACCCGGTTTGCCCCGATTGAGATTGCGGGCCACTTCCTCAAGTCGGCGCTCGAACATGTCGGGGAAGGCAACACGAAAAACGTGGAATTCACCCATCGTGCGGCGCGCCGCCTCGGTCTGGATCTTCCAGATCGTCAGCACACCGGGGATGATCTTCGTCACGTCCCGCGGCGTTTCGGTGGTCGCGGTCCACTGGATCGTGGCCTGGTCCACTTCGGGGTTTTCGTAATCAAGTTTCGTGTCGGCTCTCAGCGAGACGGCTCCCGGAGGCAGCGGCAGGGTGATCACTTTCGGCGCGGCGACAGCGAGAACCTGCGGTTCGATCTTCCGTTCGGGCTTGGGGTGTTTGCCGAAAAGGCCGCGGGCCGTCTCAAGGGAGGCGAGGCGCTTTTTCAGTTCGTCGAGATTCGCGGGTGCGGGATTGGCAGCGACCTGCTTTTTGAGCTCGCCTATCGTTTTTTCAAGCCAGGTAAAATAATTGACGCCGCCCTTCTCAAGCTTCACCTCGATCTTCGTGACCAGAGCGATGTCTCCGGCATTGCCATCGCCGATGTCTCCGAAGCAAAGATGCACCTGGCTCTTGCCTTTGACGAAGGCATCCATGGGATAGGGGCGAATCCCGTCGGAGTCCTGCTGGCGACGCTGTACTCCACTGCCGGGTTTTTTCTGATTGTTCCACGAGAGCAGGTCCGCCTCGATCTGCGCGATGCGGGTGGTCACGGCGGCGGGCACCTCCTTCGGCTTGGCCGCATCAGGCGCGGGCAACTCACGCCACGGCACACGGACGAGATCGAGGAAGCGCGACTTCGGGTCGGGCTTGGAGACGAGATTCCACCAGTTCTGCAGGAAGGGCAGCTTCAGTCCGGCCTCCTTCGCGAGAAGGTCGAGCGGCGTCTTCAGATGCTGGTGTTTCCAGCAGGCGAGAAGGTAATCACCCTCGCGCATGTCTTCGAGATCGGCGGGCAGGTGGGGCGCCGCCTTCTGCTGATACCACACATAGAGTCCCTGCTCGGCGTGGGCCTTGAACTGCTCGGGTCCGCGCAGGCCGATCCGGCTTTCGTGAAACACAATTCCGGTGCCGGGCATGATGGTGGCATGATCGGCAAGCTGACGTGCGGCGTTGAAATATTTGTCGAGGGCGGCGGGACTGAGAAAGAGGACATCTCCCGTGTTCGAGAAGCCTTCACCCCCTCCTCCGTCCGTCTGGAACTCCTTTGCGAGCCTGTAGTCACGTCCGGTGAGGTCGCGGAGGGATCGGTCGTATTCCGCATTCGTGAGTCGACGCATCGTGACCGGACCGGGGTCGCCCGAGTTTGCCGCCGCGAGGGCATCGAGCGAACCGGTGACCCAGGCGGTGATTTTTTCCTCTTCCACCGGCACCAGCGGCTCCGCTTTCGGCGGCGGCATTTCGCCACTCTCGACCGTTCCGAGGACACGATCCCAAAGCTCAAAGTGCTCGTCCATCTTCGGGTCTGCCGCGAGCGTCTTCAGATCGATTTCGCCCTTGGTTTTTTCGCCCCCGTGGCAGCTGTAGCATTTTGCGCTCAAAATGGGCTCGATCGTCTTCCAATCGGGCGAGGCGAGAGCTGCTCGCTCAGATCCGCAGCCCATGGCGAAAGTGAAGAGGATCAAAACAAGTCTGGAAACGGAGGGGAACATTGGTATTTTCGTGAAGAAGCCAAATTCGGGCCGTTCACCGCTCTTTCCAAATGCGGATCGGCACGTGATAGCGTGAGAAGAAACCCTGTCCAATGGGCCATTCAACCCTGTCGTGATTCTAAGGCGTGATTTTAAGGGACAACCAATTTATTAACCTCAACATCCGTCCATACGCTGCGACGGTTCGATGTTTCCCTGCCGTGGGGTCGACAAATTGTCTGGCTCTGGGAAATCTGGCGGGGACAGGCCCCGCAATTCGTAGCAGGCCCATTCGGCTGGGCCCCGAAAATGGTGGCAGCTACTGAATGAGCGGATTCTCAAAGACCAAGCCCGGGAAGGCGGCGAAGTCGCGTCCGGCGAACCACAGTTTTTTGACACCGTGGTGTAGACAAATCGAAGCGATGCGGGCATCGTGGATTTTTGGACCCTTGATCTTTCCCGCCAGTGCCAGTGATGAAAGGGTTTGGAAATAGCCCGGACCTTCGCCCAGCAGCCGCAAGCCCGGGCTGGTCTGCCAGGCACCCAGTGCCTCAATCGCCGTGGCCAGTGGCGTCGGCGGATCGTAGATTCTGGGGTGGGTCACGATCGAGAGGAACTCATGAATGCCGGACC
>JAGNMT010000504.1 GCA_017991025.1 Verrucomicrobiales bacterium | reverse complement strand
TCCTCGGAAGCCCGGACGCCAGACGAACTTGAAACCGCCATCGCAACCGCTTTCGAAAAGGTAACTCCGAAAAATGCGGCGGGTTGGTTTGCTTCTTGTGGCTACAGTTTTATTTAAAATGCTCTAACAGGAGTGCGGTTGCATGCGATGGGGTGTTACCCCACGCGCCCGACTTGCAGGAAGAGGTCGTGAAGACCGTGCTTGCGCAGGCGGAGTTGCTTTCCGCGGAGTGGGTGTGAAGGGAGAGATTTGACTGATGAGGAGTTTGCTGTCCGGGTCGGTGAGTTCCGCAGTGGGGATGGAGAGCGGAGGAGCGAAGGTTTCCAACAAGGTTTGGAAGGCAGGATCGGGTTGCCAGTTGTAAACGCTTCACTCCCCCACCCGGATAATCCCCCGCCGGATCGCCTCGGCGGTGGCCTGGGCGCGATCACTCACGTCGAGCTTCTGGAGGACGTTGCTGATGTGGCGTTTCACGGTGTCCTCGGCGATGCTTAATTCCGCTGCGATCTCTTTGTTCGCCCGGCCCTTGGCGACGAGGCCGAGGATCTCACGTTCGCGAAGGGTGATCGCCGGCCCGAGCTTCAGCCCGGCGAGTCGGGTCGCCAGACCGGCGGGCAGGTAGGAGTCGCCGGCCGCAATACGACGAAGCGCAAAGATCAACTCGTCGCGTCCCGCCGTTTTCTGCAGGTAACCAAGGGCACCGCTCACGAGCGCGACCTGGATTTCATCATCTCTCGCGAAGGTGGAAAAAATAAGGACGCGGGCCTGCGGATCGCCTTCGAGAAGACGCTCGGTCGTTTCGATCCCGTTCCATCCCGGAAGCTGCAGGTCCATCAGCACGACATCGGGTTTCGCCTTCTGATAGAGCTCAAGCACGGACTCGCCGTTCTCCGCTTCGGCGACAACGGTGATGTCGTCCTCGAGTTCGAGCGAGGCGACGAGGCCGCTGCGAACGACAAAATGATCATCGACGATCATGACCTTCATGCCTTCCTCCCTTCGGCATCAAGAGGGTTGGGTAGAGGCAAAGACACTGTCACCTCCGTCCCCTTTCCCTTTTCGCTCTTCCAGGCAATCTCCGCACCGATCTTGCGGCAGCGTTCGCGCATGCCCATGCAGCCGAAATGGCCCGGACTTCCCCCCGTTTTCCCGTCAACCTCGAAGCCAAGCCCGTCGTCGGTAATGCGCATCACGAGACATTCTCCGTCGCTCGTCAGGGCAATCACGATCTTTGCCGCCGCGGCATGTTTGATCGCATTAGTGACGGATTCCTGAGCGATCATGCGGAGATGATGCACCGTGCGCGAGGGCAGGGCCGGCAGTCCCTGACCCGGTGAGACCATTGCCACTTCCGGCCCGGTACCGCCCGACTGACGGTTCACCAGTTCGCTCAAGACCTTGATGAGATCCGCCTCCTCCCTCGGCTCCTGACGCAAGTCGGAAACGAGATTCCTTGTCTCGATCTGGATGCGCGAAACGAGGCTCCGCGATCCCTCGATAAAACCTCGCAGCTTTTCATCCGATCCCCGCGAAGCTGCCGCATCGAGACGCAGGGAAAGCCCCGCGAGGTCCTGCTCGAGGGTGTCGTGAAACTCCCGCGCAATACGCTGCCTTTCCTCCAGAGCCGCCTCGCTCTCAATTCGCTTTCGCAACGCTCCCGTCTGCCGCGCGACCTGGCGTCTCAGCAGGGAGATCCAGAGTCCTGCGAAAAAAGTCGCAACGAGCAGCACGATGAGCGCCGTCGCGAGACGCGGTGCCGTCCACCAGGACGCGGCCCTCAGGACCAAAACGTCATCCCCCGAACGCAGGCGCAGCGAAACCCGGTCGGGCTCGGATCGGTATTGTGACGAGCGTCGTGTCGATTCGACAACCGCGATGCCGGTGATTCTCACTTTGGCTCCGGCTGAAAGAGTATCCGGAAGCGCCGGCATCTCGGCACGAATCGTTTGCACGCCGTCACGCAGCACAAGAACTCCCCCGCTCTCATTGCGATAGTGCTCACTGAGCTCCGCCTCGAGCGTGACAAGATCACTCTCATGGAGGCCGTCGAGAAGTTCAGGCATCGTGACCGCAACGGGTGGCGGCGACCCTTCCCCCAAAAAGTGATCGATGACCACCGCATCAACGAGGCGGGCGCTGAAGCGGTCCATCTCGGGGAATCCTGACATTTCCACCCGGTCGCCGCTCTCAAGACGAGGATCGGCACTCGTCCGCCGGACCTCTATCCCCGCCTCGCCGCTTCTCACGTAGATTTCCCCTTCCGGAAAAACCGCGAGGACTACTCCACCGACCCTGACCCGGCGTCGCTCCTGCCCCCCGACCGCAAAATTCAGAATCTGCTCCGGTGAGACCTCGGGAATGGCCTGCCCGGTGCGCCCTACGTCGAGAATTTGAAGGTCACTCCAATCCCGACAGCGCAAGTACGGCTCCACCAACTGACGGCGGGGATTCAGCTCTCCCGCCGCGAGACCGGTGATACGAACGCGACTGTCGATGAGCGAATCGCCCGCCTGCAGCGGTGCCTCCATCCGAACTTCAACGACACGCGAACCGAGCGCGACACGCACAAGGCTGACGCCCTCTTTGTCCGGCGCAACGGCGTCCACGGCCTCCACTGTCCTGACAATCCCCTCAACACTCACCCGCTGATAATGATAACGACCCGAGCTGAGGTCATCAAAACTCACCGCGACCGCCTCCGGCAATCCGGGATGGCCGAGGACTTCGAGTTTTGCCTCCTGGATGCCCGGCAGGTAGAGTCCCGGGTAGGAAATGCCGCGCACCCGGATCTCATCGCCCGGGGCCGGGGCCGTTAATCCTTTGAGTTGAAAAAAGGTGCCCGCGGTGGCGTCCTGAAAAAAGACAGTGCCACGCGCTTCAGCAAAAATAACGACTCCACGCAAATCCACCGCCACACCCGACTCCGCCACTTCGGGACTGAGCGAACGCAGTTCCAGCGCCGTCGTCAGCTGCGCCTCGGCCGGAATCGTCGAGGCGATCAGCACGAGACAAAGGAGGGCAGCGAAGTGAAAGAGACGGGACATGTTAATGTTGCAAGGGTGCCGTTCGCGGAGGCTGAAGGCAAGTGTTTCCGGATCACCCGAATGGGGTAGGTTCTCGCAATGGCGGAGGATACGATAGGACGAAGGGCAAGCGGGGCGGCCTTTCGAGGCTTCCCAATCGGGCTGGACAGCATCTTGACATCTGATGCACTTTCTTGTATCATCAGATGCATGAGGACCACACTTGACTTGGAAAAACCGGTTTTGGAAGGACTGAAGTCGCTCCAAAAAAAGGAGAAAGTGTCCATTGGAAAAATTGCCTCGCGACTGCTGGCCGAGGCCCTGGCAAGAGAGGCTTCTCTGCCAACTCCTCAACCCACGCTTCGATGGACTTCGGCTCCTATGCAGGCAAAAGTGAATCTCGCCGACAAGGAGGCAGTGTTCCAGGTCCTCGATGAGCGATGAGTTACTCCATCGATGCCAACCTCCTCCTCTACGCCAGCGACGCATCATCGCCAGAGTATACT
>JAGNMT010000503.1 GCA_017991025.1 Verrucomicrobiales bacterium | reverse complement strand
GGACCGAGGATTTCGTTGAGGACCCGGAGGAGAAGGGCGAGATTGACCGGTTTCGGGAGGACCATCTGTTTTCCGGCCTGGGCGACGGCCCCCTCCGAAAGCTCCGTCGAGTCCACCAGCGCGGTGAGCATGAGGACCGGAATACGGGCGAGTCGGGGGATGTTTTGCATCGCTGCCTGGACATCGCCACCGTCCATTCCCGGCATCACGACGTCGAGAATGATCGCATCGGGCATGAAGGAAAGCGCGGTGGAGACAGCCAAGGTCGAATCATTTTCGATTTTCACTTCGTAACCGCCGGATTTCTCAAGGTTCATCTTGAGCAGGACGGTGAACCCCGCTTCGTCATCGATCAGTAAAATTTTTCTAGCCATCTCAATACAGGGGTTGGGTTTCCGCCCCTTTTGACACTGACAGATCGCCCGGTTGTGTGTCAATTTCTTTCGTCGGGTTTGTGAGGGTTTTCACTTTTCCTGTCTCCAGTTTGGTGGGGAGGATAAGACGGGCGATGGCACCCTGTTCTTTAACCCTGTTAACGAGCGATAGTTGTCCCCCGTGCAGTTCCACAATGCGTCGAGCCACCGAGAGACCGAGACCGGTCCCGAGTCCCGTCGCTTTTGTCGTAAAAAAGGGGTCAAAAACTTTATTCGAGTCGCTTGGGGCGATACCGCATCCATTGTCGATGATCTCAAGGATCACGACTCTGTCGCCGGTGCGGAAAACCTCGCGTTTCCGGGCCCCCTCGTTCTTGATCACGGTTTCGAGTGCCTCCGCCCGTGCCCTGATCTTGATTTGGCGATTCTCCGTCCCCGACATGGCGTGAACAGCATTGATGATCAGATTGATAAGGACCTGCTCGAACTTCGACATATCGAGGTAAACGAGGGGAAGGTCCTTTTCGATACGGACACTCACCTTAACGCTGGATTTGGTGAGTTCGTGTTTTACCAGCAGCAGCACTTCGTCAATGATGTGGCTCAGTTCAGTCGGTTCGCGGGAAAGCGAACGTTGCGAGGAAAAATCAACAAGTCCCCTTACGATGCGATCCGCCCGGTCGACGGCATCGCGCATTTGTTTGAGAATCGTCGCGACGTTCTCATCATTGGGTTCGATTCCCCCGGAAAGGTAGTCCACGCCGAGGAGCAGGAGGGCGAGCGGGTTCTTGACTTCATGCGCTACCCCGGCGGCCAGACGTCCGATCGATTCCAGCTTTTCCGCCTGGATCAATTGCATCTGGGTGTCCTGCAATTCCTTGTTTGTCGCTACAAGGTGCCGGTTGAGCCGCGCCAGTTGATCGAGTGACTTTACATGCTCGGTGATGTCTTCGCTAATCCCGACAACGAGAAGACGACCGGTTTCCTTATCAAGCACCGGAATCTTCACCGTGCGCAGATGCACTTCCCGTCCGTTTTTGGTCTCGATGATCTCTTCGGGAACTTTCATCAGTTTACCCCGTTTAATCACGGCTTTGTCGACGCTGCGGAAATAGTCGGCGGAATCCTGTGAGAAAAGATCGTAGTCGTTTTTACCGAGAGCTTTTTCCGCCCGCAGGGTGGTGACTTCCTCCTGCTTCTTATTCCACAAAATGAAACGAAAATCGTTCGTGGCATCCTTGGCGAAAACCGCCACGGGCAAATTATCCAGAACGGATTCGACGATGCTGTGCTCTTCCATGGCGCGATGTCGTGCCATGAATACCAGATGAAATTGCGCTTGAGAAGGAAAACTATCCCCGAAAGATGCTTTTCAGCCAGTCGCCGCTAAGGAGAATCGGAGCTAGAGCCTTTCGGATACTACCTCATCTGATCCCGATATTGGCTTCTCAGGGCCTCAGTGCGATCCACCGGTGAGACCGGTGCCGGTGCGGAATAGCCATCAGAGGTCACGCCTGCTCCCGGGGTTCCGGTCGGGGTGCAGGCGGTGAAGGAAGTCGCGAAGAGAAACCCGATGGCGGACAGAATGATGAGAGCAGAAGTCTTTTGCATGTGAAAGGTTGTACAGAAACAGAGCGGGAATCAATCGGAAATCCGCCGGAAATCAGGCTTGTTGCTCCCGAAGTGAAGCCAGCTCTTTCGCCTTGCGCTGGATCTCTGCGGGGGAGGGGAGCGAACTGAGATCGAGCTCGGCTAGCACCTCGGCGGGAATGATGCCCGATTGCTGGAGCTTGGTGAGGCAGCGCTTGCGTTCGTCGAGTGCCTTGTCGGGGCTGCGCTCCTTTGAGAAGCGCGATTTTGCCTTGTCACTGCGGGTGCGGAGGCTCGAATAAATATCTCCGCCGAGCAGGGAGGTGATATCGACCTTCATGCTTTCCCGGTCGATGTCCTCCTGCTTCACCGCCTCGCCGTTGATCGGACCCGAGCTGTATTTCGGAAACATGATCGCCACCTCGGGGCAGACTCGCGAGCACGCGGGGCAGTTCGTTTTGCAATTGTCATTGTTTTGCACCTGGATGCGTTTGTCGGCATCGACCCCGTAGACATCGAAGAGGCAGAAACTCAGGCACTGCATGCAATTGGTGCACCGGTCATAATCGATCACGGGGAACCAGGGTTTCCAGGCCCCCGGAAGGCCCGGCTGATTGAGATCGGCGCAAAGTTCGTCCCGCACCGTGGCGACTAGAGAAATGATTTCTGATGGGGCCATTCCCCTCGTATCCCTCGTCGCAATCCGCACGGATCCACTCCCATCGACGATTTCAGGGGTGGTCCCGTCAAATTGACCCAGCACAATGACCGGAACCAGTCCCGAGGCGCTCATTCGTGAATCCGGAGAGGTTGGGGTGGCTTCCCGCGGGGCGGCCACCCGCATTACCGAATACCCTTGATCCAGCAGGGTTGCCGTGACCTCCACACGCGACCCGGGTTCCCAGCACACGGCTCCGTTTCCTTCGTAGACGATGACCTGAACAGGATGGATGGCGTTTTTCATTTTTCTTCAAGGAGGGTCCGGCAGATGTCGTCGGCACTGGATTCACGCATATTCAGCACCTCAATGCTTTCGTCTTCGGGAAAGGGGGCTCCGGCATGGTGAAAAAGCCATTTCACCGCACGCGGATAGCATGCCACGATCTTCACCGATTGGCCATTGCCTATCAAGTCCTTGAGTCGGGCATCCTTGCGGGCCGCCATTTCGCAGAGGTCGGCGACGCACTCAAACCCGGCTCCGGAATCACAGAGTCGTTCGAGGACCGCATTTTTGGTCGCTTCGGGTACCGCCTGGGCAAACGCACAGCGGCAATACAAGATTCTGGCGGGCGATTCGTTCAAAAGAGGGGTCGTTGGGATGTGTCTTACGCTTCGATCCATTCCCCGCGGATTCAAATGGATATTCAGCACGAATCCCGCGCATTAGCGCAATTAATCCTCACGCTCCGCAGCGATTCATAGAACAAGAAGGCACTCGACAGAATTGATGAATGGTATGATGGTCCCCCTCTGAGAAATTACAAAGGGCCTGTAGCTCAGCGGTTAGAGCAGGGGACTCATAATCCCTTGGTCGTGGGTTCGAACCCCACCGGGCCCACTGGTTTTAAA
>JAGNMT010000502.1 GCA_017991025.1 Verrucomicrobiales bacterium | reverse complement strand
AACGAACACGCGATCGAGATTCCTCTCGACGTCGAAGGGCCCGAAGCAGGAGAGATGCTTCCGGCACGTTGATGCAATTTCCTTTACCATGATTGATCGAGTTCCATGACCCGCCCCGCTCAGAACCTTCGCAAAGAGAACCGCACCGACCAGATGATCGTGTTCGCGACTCTGCTGCTTTTGGTCGTGGGTTGTTTCCTCGTCGTCCGCCCGTTTCTCTCAGCCTTGTTATGGGCGGTAGTCCTGACCTTTTCCAGCTGGCCTGCATACCGGCGACTTCTCGGATGGGTCAAAGGGCGGAGAACGCTGGCCGCCGCATTGATGACCCTGGTAATCACCGCAGTATTACTGCTTCCTTCCATCACCATAGGATTAACTCTCGCCGATGATGTCACAGAGTTCGCTACCGCTGCGGCCAGGTGGTTTCGTCAGGGACCGCCCTCTCCTCCCGCCTGGATTGTCGGGATCCCCTGGGTGGGCGAAGAGATCAAGTTGAACTGGAATGAATACGCGGAAGATAGCGGCCAGATGCTGGCCGCAATGGAGTCACTGATCGATCCGGTCTCAACCTGGCTGCTCAAGATAGGGACCGCTCTCGGCCGGGGCATACTCGAACTTTCCTTGAGTGTCTTCCTCGCCTTTTTCTTTTTCCGGGACGGTGCCGCACTCGGGGACCGGGCGCTGGCGATTGCCGGACGCCTCGCGGGAGACCAGGGAAACCACCTCCTCATTGACGTGGCGGGCGGCACCGTTCGCGGCGTCGTCTACGGCGTCCTCGGAACGGCCGTAGCGCAGGGACTGCTCGCGGGCATCGGTTTTTACTTCGCCGGAGTACCGGGAGCGGTTTTGTTAGGACTGATCACCTTTTTTGTGTCCGCGATACCGATGGGGCCACCGCTGATCTGGATTCCGGCTTCGCTCTGGCTTTTTCAGTCAAACGCCGTCGGAGCCGGAGTCTTCATGCTTTGCTGGGGGATGCTCGTCAGCAGTGTCGACAACGTGATCCGCCCTTTTATCATCAGCCAGGGAAACAAAATGCCATTCGTCCTGATCTTCATGGGCGTCATCGGCGGAGCACTTGCCTTCGGCTTCATCGGAGTTTTCCTCGGGCCGACGCTCCTTGCCGTCAGTTTTCGACTGGTCGAGGAATGGCTCGCCCTGAAACGAAAGCCGCAGACTCCGCTTCCGGAAACTGACAGTCCTCTTGATCCACCGCTGCAGACGTAGCCCTCCCTGCGACCTGAAACAAGCTATTGTCAAAACAGTCTCCTTCCCCCTAACATGCCCGGATGACCCACTTCTCCTGGCTCGATTACACGATCTTCGGCGGCTACCTTGCCGCCTCCGTCGGGGTTGGTCTCTTTTCCGCCCGCGGTTCGAAATCTCTGGGCGATTACTTTCTCGCCGGGCGGGGCATGGGCAGCGTTCTTATCGCGATGTCGATCCTGGCCGCTCTCTTCTCCGGAATCAGTTATCTCGCCGGGCCCGCAGATGTCTATAAAAACGGATTCGGCTTTGGCTATGCGGTGCTGGCGTTTTTCATCGCAACGCCCTTTGCCGCGATCTGGATGTTGCCGAAATTTTGTCAGTCCCGCTACTTCACCGCCTATCAGTTTCTTGAAGAACGATTCTCCCTCCCGGTGCGACTGCTCGCCTCTGGCCTCTTTATCTTCCGCGTCTCCCTCTGGCTTGCGGCGGCAACCTACGCCCCGGCTCTGGCCCTGGAAAAGGTCACCGGACTGCCGCTTTGGATCACAATTCTGGCAACAGGCTCCCTCACCACGATTTACACCGCTCTCGGGGGAATGAGGGCGGTGATCTGGACGGACGTGCTGCAACTGATCGTCCTTTTCGGCGGCCAGTTTCTGATCGCCTATGTCGCGATCGGAAAAATTCCGGGTGGGCTCGGCGGAGTCTGGGAAACCGCGCTCGCCGATGGCCGGATGGACCTCAGTTTCACCTTCAGTTTTTCCGAACGCATCAATTTCTGGTCACTGCTCCTCGCCGCCGCCTTTCTTCATCTGGTGCAAATGGCGACCGATCAGGTCTCGGTGCAGCGTTACCTCAGCGCAGGGGGACTAAAGGAGGCGCAACGCTCCCTCTGGATCAAACTCTGGTTCATCCTGCCCGTGCTGGTGCTTTTCTATGGCACCGGCCTCGTTCTTTACGCCTTCTATAAAGTCCACGGCGATCCGCTCGCGGCCGGTCTCATCGCAAAAGAAGACCAGATCCTCCCCTATTTTGTCGTCACCGAACTGCCGAGCGGGCTTCCGGGACTACTCATCGCCGCGATCTATGCCGCGAGCATGTCCACGATCTCGGCCGGGCTTAATTCGCTCGCGTCCGCCACGGTCGTGGATTTTAAGCAACGACTTTCAAGTGCGCCCGTCGGCACCGAAGCCAAACAAATCGGCAATGCACGCTGGATCACGGTGGGATACGGCATCCTCGTCATGGCACTCGCCTTTGCAGTGTCACTGATGAAGGGCAATCTCGTCGAGTCGGTCAACTCCGTGATCGGGCTCATCGGCGGGCCGCTCCTCGGGCTGTTCTTCCTGGGCATGTTCACGAGACGCGCCGATTCCCGGGGGGCACTCACCGGCTGCCTTACAGGATTCATTTCTCTGCTCGGACTCTACTTGTATCAAAACGGGGCACTCACTCCTGAGGTTCCCGAACTGGCGGTATCCTTTATCTGGTTCAGCCTCTTCGGTGCACTGATCACCCTGCTGGTCGGGCTCGTCGCGTCGACAAAAACATCCGGTCACCCTCACCCGCAAGAGGCCGAATCAAGGCCGGGTCAACCTTGACAAGACGGCCGTACCGTGGTGGGTTCGCTGGGTTTGAAAAGAGGTGCGCTCTATTCACCTCCACCGCGACCGGTCCGACAAGTGTTACGCTGACAGCTTTTAGAAACTTCGGAACGCCTCCGCGGGCAACCCATGGAAAATTCGCATCAATCATCCAACTGGACCCTTACCCTGATGGCTTTAGGGGTGGTCTTCGGCGATATCGGCACGAGCCCGCTTTACGCCCTGCGCGAGTGCCTCTCCCATTCGGGTTATACACCGGGAAGAGACGGTGTCGAGATGGTCTACGGTCCGATCTCTCTGATGTTCTGGTCGCTGACGATCATGGTCTCGATCAAGTATCTGTCCATCCTTTGTCAAGCCACAGCGCAGGGCGAAGGCGGCATGTTCGCCCTGCTTTCCCTATTACGTTCCAAAAAGGAGGCCTTCTCCCCGCGCAGCTCGGCTTTCGTCGTTCTCATCGTTCTTTTCGGAGCCTCTCTTCTTTACGGTGACGGCATGATCACCCCGGCCATTTCCGTCCTGTCTGCGGTCGAGGGATTGAAACAACTGAACGATGACCTTTCGCAGAGAGTGGTGATGGCCGTTTCCGTGGTGATTCTGTTGAGTCTCTTCCTCGTGCAAAGGCACGGCACCGCAAAAATCGGGGTCGCCTTTGGTCCTATCATGATTCTCTGGTTTCTGACCCTTGGCTCGCTCGGTCTTTACCGCTTTCTTGAGCATCCGGAAG
>JAGNMT010000501.1 GCA_017991025.1 Verrucomicrobiales bacterium | reverse complement strand
ACAAACCCCAGAATCAGCATCCAGAGAAAATGAGTCAGGAAGCCGCGCCCTCCGCGCTTCCGTAACGGGCGTCCGCCTCCTTTTTTTGGCATATCGAAAAACTCGTCCTTGTCGTTCATGGTTTCCCGGATAGATGATTGTCCCCCCTTCCTAAACCACCATAGACCGGGATGATCGTCAATCAACTATCCGCACAAAAACCCTTCACGACGGCAGACGGCTCGACTATCCGGAGCATTCTGGACCGGACTAACGCGCCGGTTATTCACCAGAGCCTCGCCGAAGCCAGCCTCGCCCCGGGCGGCGCAACGGAGAGGCATTACCATCGGGAAAGTGAGGAAATCTACTTTATTCTCGAAGGAACCGGCCTCATGGAAATCAACGGAGAACAGAGAACCGTCGGACCCGGTGATGCCATTCTCATTCCTCCCGGGGAATGGCATCAAATTCGCTGTCCGGATATCGACGGGATCCGTTTTCTCTGCTGTTGCGCCCCTCCGTATTCCCATGAGGACACGTTTTTCAGTTAGAAATCAGGTAAACCTCGCCTATGCTCGGCGTCGTATATTTGGAACCATTCCATTATCACACCACTTCCTATGACCCGCCTGCCCCTCGCCGCACTCCTTTTAGCCATCGCCACCCTCATTCCGGCCTGCACCACACCCGATGCCTCCGACAATGATTTCTCGGTTGGAGGCATTCCCAAATGGCTCGCCGAAGGAGCGAAGATCGATGATGAACCAGCACCCTTGAAACCGGACCCGGCCATCATGCATCACAAAAGCGAAGGCGGTCCCGTCTCTTTCGAGTTCATCACCGACAATAGAAAGTATCACGCCCCGAAACAGAAAATGAGTGTGAAGCCTGCCCGTCATGCGGACCCTATCGAACGCGGCAGGGAGCAACGGATCAAACGCCTCTTCCGCTGAAGTTTTTCCGCTTCGGGAGCGGTGAACGGCCTTCGCATCGGGATTACCTGTCATGTCCTCATTCACCGCCTTCAAGAGTCTCATCCCGGTCCGTCCCGACGATATCGACATGAACCGTCATGTCCATAACTCGAAGTACGCGGACTATGTCCTCGCTGCAAGGTACGACCAGATGGGCCGCTGTTACGGCATGTCGATGGATGCTTTCATCGAGCGCGGGCTCAGCTGGGTCGTGCGCGCCTCCTACATTGAACACAAACGCCCGCTCCATATCGGGGACACCGCCGAAGTCGAGACCCGGGTCGGGGAGATCGGTGCAAGGAGCGTGAAAGTGGAATTTCATATCACTAAAGAGGCCGATGGCAAAGCGGTCGCCAAAGGGTGGCTCGACTACGTCCTGGTCTCGCTCGGGAATGGCCGTCCACAGCCGATTCCCGAAGATATTGTGGCGATTTATTCTGTTTAACCATCCCGGCCATGACCAGAGAAGAAGCGATCACCAAAATCGAAGCGGCCTGCAAAACCATCGCCCTGGAAATGATGAAGATCACTCCCTCGGCCCGGCATCTCGGCGACGAGGCGACCATGGGAGATATCGTAAAAGCCTCCTACCAGCTCACCATCGAGCTCGAGATCATCAAAAAGAAGCTTATCCAGCTCAAGGGGAGGGACGATTCGACCTTGCTTTGAACGGTGGTCAATTAAACGGAAAACTTTCTCAGCTTCGACGAACGGCAGCATCAAAGTGGCAAAGGCGGGGGGCGTGGAGCTGATGCCGTAGGGAGACGCCCCGTCACCACAACCCTACCCCCGTATCCGCCCCAGCACCATCTCCGTCACCTGCTTGGGATTCGCCTTGCCCTTGCTGAGCTTCATGACCTGGCCGACGAGGAAGTTCGCTGCTTTGTCATTGCCACCTTTCACCTCGCCAACGGGACCGGGATTCGCGGCGATCACTTCGTCGACAATGCCCTCGATTTCTCCCGAGTCGGCGGGCTCAAATCCCTTCGCTTTGGCGATTTCGGCAGGGGACTGATCGGGATGCTCAAATAGATGAGCAAAAACCTCCTTGGCCTGGTTACTGGAGATCTGACCTGACTCGGCGAGATCAACGAGAGCCCCTAAACTCGCCGCAGCGACGGGACATTCCATGATCGTAAGATCGCGTTCGTTGAGCTCGGCGAGGAGGTTGTTGATGACCCAGTTCGCCACTTTTTTCGGCGAGGATGTCCCGAACGCAGCGGCCTCGTAGTAGATCGCGAGAGACTGTTCGGAGGCGAGGACGGAGGCATCGTAATGGGTAATCTGATACTGCGACTCAAAACGCGCCACCTTTTCATGAGGCAATTCGGGAAGGTGTTCGCGAACCCGGGCGAGAATGGCCGGGGTCCGCACCGGAAGCAAGTCAGGGTCGGGGAAATAGCGGTAGTCGTGCGCGTCCTCCTTCGTGCGCATCAGCTCGGTCTGGCCGATCTCGTCATTCCACCGCCAGGTGGCCTGGGTGAGGGATCGACCGGCATCCAGCTCAGCGATCTGGCGACCGATCTCGTAATGCAGCGAACGCCTCACCGCCGAGACGGAATTGAGATTCTTGAGCTCGATCTTCGTTCCAAGCGCTGTCTGCGAATGGGGCCTCACCGAGACATTCACGTCACAGCGCATCTGACCTTTTTCCATGTCCGCATCGGAGACGCCACTGTAAACGAGGATCTGGCGCAGGGAGTTGAGATAGGCTACCGCCTCCTCAGGCGAATCGATATCAGGCTCGGAGACAATCTCCATCAGCGGCGTGCCGGCCCGGTTAAAATCGATCGTTGTGTAGCTCGAGTGATGCGTCGACTTGGCAACGTCCTCCTCGAGATGGATGCGCGTGAGGGTCACCTTTTTCCCGGGAGCGGCGATGTCCTTCTGCGCGTCTTTGGGATAAGCGAGCGCATAAAGCGGGACAGCACCTCCGAGGCAGAGCGGCAGATCGAACTGTGAGATCTGGTAGTTTTTCGGCATGTCCGGATAAAAGTAGTTCTTACGATCCCACTTCACGACTTCGGGCGTGGTGCACCCCAGAAGCTGACCCGTCAGAATGGTCCGCTCGATCGCGCCGAGATTGAGCTTCGGCAGTGCACCGGGCAGGCCGAGGCAAGTCGGACAGGTGAGGGAATTGGGAGGCTCCCCAAAACGCACTGCGCAAGCGCAGAACATTTTACTCTCTGTCTTCAATTGGACATGGACCTCCAGTCCGATGCTCGTGATATAATCCTTTGCGGCCATTAATTTTTCGCCCTTTCAATTTTGCTATTCCACCCGGACAGGATCGGGCGGCCTGACCGGAATCGACTCGACAAACCCCTTCAGCAGCGGTTGTAGCATCAAATTTTTCAGTTCCCGTGACCCCGACTCGCGCGCCGCCGCCCGAATCGGCGGAGCCAGGACCAATGCGACCTGATCAAGCTTTTCCAGCGCCAAAGTAACTGCAGGCTCGGAGAGAAGATCCCGCCACCCTGACATTTCAACCAATTCAGCGGATTCAGGCAGAGTACTAAGGTAAGCCTTCATGTATTCGGACTTCGACACGATGACGAGAGCGGCGGCATTGCGATTCGCCCGGTTGCTGAACGGGTCGATAAG
>JAGNMT010000500.1 GCA_017991025.1 Verrucomicrobiales bacterium | reverse complement strand
AGAGAGGAGAAACCGAGGCCGCTCGATTCGATTTTCAAAGCCAGACGGGCACCCGCGAGGCGGGATTTGTCAATGGCCGAGAGGTCGAAGGTGAGGAGGGCACGCCGCACGTTGCCCGGGGCCAGATGGGTGTCTTTGACCATGAGGAGGGGATCTGACCCCGTTGGTTCTTCCTTGTCCCATTGCCGGATGTAGGCATCCTTGCCCTTCCCGGTGGCAGTTGAGATCGGGGTCCAGTCGCCGTCCGGTGCGGGCGGGAGGACGGGATGCCCGACTTCCTGATCGGGAAGGGTGGGGTTTTCCCCGAGATGGAGTGAACTCCCTGCAAAGAGATGTTTCGCCTCGGTGGCGCTTTCCTTGTTCACCTTCACTTCACCTTCAAAGACAAAGACATTCGAGTCCCCGAGCGCGGTCGAGGTGACGCCGAAGCGGGTGCCCAGATCAATGACTTCCATTTTTGCGGTGTTGATGGTGAAACCGTGCGCTGATTCGGGGACATCGGCAACGACTGAGCCTTCGACGAGACGGCACTTCATCGCGGACTCGACTTCGAGAATGCTCGGCGCTTCGAGCGTCACCGTCGCACCGCTTTCAAATCGTATCGTCGCCATTCCCTCCATCAGCGCGAGTGTCCCGGTGCCAAGTCCGGAGCCCTCGGCGGTGGGGAGATCCGATCCCGCCCAGCGGCAGTCCTTGGCCTCGATCAGCGTCGCGACAAAGGCTGCCGGACGACGTTCGATCACGAGGAAAAGCGTCGCGCAAAAAAAGACGAGTGCAGCTGCGGCACTGAGCCATACGAGGAGGCGTCCGCGTGAAGGGGCGGCGATCCACTGTTGTTCCTCGAGGAGCCCCGGCAAGGTCGCACTTTCCGTTTCGAGAAGGGCGTGAATCCATCGCTTCTCGACGTACTCGCGGCATAGTTCCGGGTCATTGACCACCGCCTTTTGCAGGGCGTCCCACTCGGCGGGAGAAAGTTGACCATCAAAAGAGCGGTCGATGTTTTCGCGGTGGTTCATGTTGTGGAAGCGTTGAGCCGGCTTTTGACGCAGTCATTGAGAGACACACGAATGCGGCTGAGGAGGCGATAGACGGCACCCTCGGTGCGTTGCGTTTGTGAGGCGATCTCGGCGATGTCGTGATTTTCGTAGTAGCGAAGCAGGATGGTCCGGCGCTGATCCTCGGGGAGTCGCTGGAGGCAGAAATGGAGGGCATCGGAGCGCGCCGCGAGCGTATCGGACTCCCGATCAATCTCGGCGGCGACCGCTTCGAGGAAGGCCGGGTCGGACGAGTAGATCGGCTTCCGCTTTTCCCGCCGGCGGTAGTTGAGGATCTCATGCAGGGCAATCTTTCTCGCCCAGGCAATAAAATGGGTCCCCGCCTCGAAGCGGGCGAACTGCTTCCACATCGTCAGTTTGCAGCTTTGTATAATGTCCTCTGCGTCGTGCCTGTCGTTCACGAGGGTGTGCACGTAAGCCGCAAGTGCTTTCTCGTGTGTGTTGAGTAACTGAAGGTAATTTTCAGTCGACTGATCTGGAGTGATTTCTGCCATCTCTGACAAGCCTAAGGTCCGGTGGCGGTTTTTTCGGACAAAAAGTTGAGATTTTTTTGCAGGTCAGGCGGAGGATGGGAAAATAATTAAAGAAAGAGTGGCATGCTCCGGCAGTTGCCTCATGCCGTGTATAGATCCTCCCGAATGAGTTTTCTCCGTTACTTTCTCCTCACCCGAAAGAATTCATGACAATGCCACCCCCTGTCCGACGACGCGGCCCCGGCCTGCAAGCGCCTTTTTTTATGGCTCTGCTCGGTCTTTTTGTCGCTATTGTTCTCGCCCTCGCGTCGGCCTTTATGGCCGGACCTGATTTTTTGGAACTCTACAAAGTATTGGGTAGTAGCGGTCTGTCAGACGCGAGATCGATCACTGCGTCGATTCAGAGCATCCTTTCCCCCGAAATGTCGATTTTGTTTATGGCGACTACCCTGGCGGTGATCGTTTTTTCGATCGCGTTGCTCTGGCTCTTTGTCTCCCTCATCATTCGACTTTGTCGGCGCTGATTTGAGGGACGATGCTGTTTCCCCCCCCCCATCACACGGACACCTCCGGCGCTACCTCTTTCTTCCCCAGCCAGGCTTCTTTGAAGTGATGCCATGACCTGCCGACAAGGGCATTGAGATCTGTCATCGCGAGATAGGTGAGAGGGACGAGGAAGAGAGTGATCACGGTCGCGAACAACGAGCCGTAACCCATCGCCACCGAGACGGGGGTAAGGAACTGGGCGTGGGTGCTCTGGGCTCCGCTGCTGAAGAAGAACGGCATTAGTTCCGCGAGCCAGGTGCCGCTGAAGATAAGGGGCACAAGACCGAAGAAGGTGGTGATCTGAGTAAGGAAAATCGCGCGGAAACGATGGACCCCGCCCCGCTGCACTGCCTCGCGTAGAGGCATGCCTTTGGCGCGGAGATCGTTGATTTCGTCGACGAGGACGAGGGTATCGTTGACGACTACCCCGCACACACCGAGGATGCCGAAGAGGGACATGATACTGACGGGGAGGCCATGGATGATGTGGCCGATGACGGCACCGACGACGCCGAATGGAACGACGAGGAGCACGATAAAGGGCTGCGTATAACTCTTGAAGGGAATCGCCATGATCGCATACATGCCCGCGAGCACGATTAGAAGGGAGATGACCATTTGGGAACCGCTTTCCTCTTCGTATCGCGCCTCCCCTTCGAAGCTCCAGCGGATGTGACTGTGACCGATGAGCAACTCATCGATATAACTCTTAATCTCCAGCCTCAGGGCTTCGAGATCGACTGATTCTTTGTCTGCGTCGGCGGTAATGTTGAGAGCGCGGCGGCGATCGACCCGCTTGATGCTGGTGAAGCTCTTCACGACGGTGGCTTCGGCCACACTGCTGAAGGGGATTTCCAATCCGTTTGCGGTACGCACCCGCATCGTGTCGAGCGTGGCGAGATTCCGGCGTTCGTCGCGCGGCAGGCGCAGCATCACTTTGACTTCATTTCTTCCCCGCTGGATTCGCTGGACTTCATCCCCGTAAAAAGCCTGCCGCACCTGGCTCGCGAGATCATTCACCGTGACGCCGAATTGCTGGGCTTCGGGCTTGAGTCGCAGCTGAATTTCGTTGCGCCCGGAGTCGAGGGAATCGTTGATGTCAAAGAGGGCGGGATACTTCGAAAGATGCTGTTTAATCTTATCGGAAAAGAGGAGCAGTTCATTCGGGTCGGTACCGGTGAGCTGGATGTCGATGGGATCGCCGCTGCGCATGATCTCGGCACGGAACGTGATTTCCTCGGCGCCGACAATCGTGCCGATGCGTTTGCGCCACTCCGCCGCCATCGCGACAGTGTTGACGTCGAGGCTGCGTTCTTCGGGGCCGAAGGTTTCCATGACGACGCCGCCAATGTGGGATCCCGGATTGTTTGACACCCCGCGACCGGAGGACATCGTCGTGCCGGTGGAGGCGACGATGTGTTTGATGACACTTTGTCCGTCCGGTCCGACATACTCCTTTCGCATATCTTCGGCGAGGGCGTAGAT
>JAGNMT010000050.1 GCA_017991025.1 Verrucomicrobiales bacterium | reverse complement strand
ATATTTCTGAATGGCCAATGCCGCATCGCCGGCACCGCATACCGTGTCATGCCATCCAACCGTATCTTTCGTTATCGAAGCGAACAAACGGCCCATGTCCGAATGCACACAATAAGGAGCCCGAAGGTAGAAAATATGCTGCCCCTTCAAGGTGTCAGGCATGTTGTAACGTTCGTGCCGTTCAGTCGCGTTATAGAGCAACATGCCGACATTTGCGCCACCTTCGAGGTCCGTAATTCGCAGGGTCTTATGCCGGCCGATAATACGCGACCACATGCCGGCTCCATTGAGTTCCCGAGTGTATAGTTCCGTCATGATGCAGAGGTGTCCTCTTCGTCAGGTAGCGTTTGAATGGGCGGCATGAGAGTGCGCGTGAGATTAAGCCGGCCCGTCATCACTCCTTTGACAGTAAGAAGCTTGCTGGCGATCTCGCGGAGGCGCTTGGCGGGACCCTGGACAAGAATGACCTCCATAGTGTTGCTGTTTTCGAGGAGAACGTGTAACGAACTGATCACATGCCGGATGTTTTCGTGCTGAATGTCAGCGATCTGCTGCTTCAGTCCGGGGCGCTTATGATCATAAAATAGTGTGATGGTTCCGGCCATGAGACGATTGCCCTTAAGGCTGTAATAATCGGCGATGTGCTGCGTGATAACTTCTGAAATGGCCTGGGATCGATTCTGAAATCCGCGCTCCTCCATCAACTCACCAAACTGCGTGAGCACGGAATCCGGCAGTGAAATGGTGATGCGTTTCGCGTTGGGAAAAGACGTCGGTGAAATCTCGGCCATGGCCTTGATCTATAGCATTGATCGAGCCTATCGTATGAAAAAAAATTGAAATCGTATGAAGATCTTCATCATCGGATCATACCCGTCGATTTATTCCACTTCATCGCCAACAACCGTTAATCGAGCCATTGGCAACTTATCGAATTGCGGCATCGCCGAAGCATCCTCCGGGTGAATGATCGTTTCCAGATGCTTCTTGATGGCGATGAATTCCGGCGAGCGCATTTGCTCATGGGCACGAGGACGAGATACCGGCACCTCAATCAATTCCCGAACGCGACCAGGTCGCGGATCAAGCACCAGAATGCGGTCTGACAGAAAAATCGCTTCATCAAGATCGTGGGTAATGAAAAAGATCGTGATATCCACGTTTCTCCATATCTGCAGAAGGTAGGACTGCATTTGCAGGCGAGTCTGAGGATCAAGTGCACCGAAGGGTTCATCCATCAGGAGGATTTGCGGCTCGTTGGCAAGGGCTCTCGCGATAGCCGCGCGCTGCTTCATGCCGCCGCTCAGTTGATGGGGATAGGAGTTCTCAAACTTTTCCAGGCCCACCAAGGCCAGCCACTGACGGGCTTCGGAGTCATTGGCAAACGCACCTTTCCCTGCCATGCGCGGACCAAACATCACATTCTGTTTTACCGTAAGCCACGGAAACAAGGTATAACTCTGGAATACCATACCTCGATCCCGCCCTGGACCAACGACAGGATTCCCCTCGACGAGAACCTGACCTCCGGTGGGAGTCTCCAATCCCGCGATGATCCGGATAAGCGTTGACTTGCCGCATCCTGACTGGCCGAGCACTGACATGAACTCGCGGCGATGCACAGTAAGTTCGATATCCTGCAAGGCTACGACATCGCCTCCCTTCGAATGGAATTGTTTATGCAACGCTCTAAGTTCCAGCATCGGCGGACGCTGCTTAAGTCTGTCGAAGCGCTCTTTCACTCCTGACGACTGGTCTTGATAGGAAAGCGTGGATATCATGGCACAGATGATGACGGCGCAGGAGCGACCGGCACTGCGGCTCTAATCATTCTCCCGAACCGCGCTCCGAGTCTCCCGAGGAAACCTTGCTTAGGCGGTGACATCCAGGGGAAGAAGTATTTCGCGAGGAAGGCAAGAATCTGATCTATACAAAATCCTGACAGACCGATCAGGAGGATCGCGGGATAGACAAGGTCAAACTGAAAGCGCCTTCCGTGGGTATCGATGACCTCGGAAAGCCCGCTCTTGAAGCCTAACAATTCCGCAATCACCAGCCATGTCCAAGCGGATCCAAAAAGCAAGCGCAAGTCGTTATAGAGATTGGGGAGTATGCCGGGGATGACGACATGATTGATCAGTTGGCGTTGATTGGCACCCAGAGTCTGCGCGGCCTCCAACAATGAACTATCGAGGCGGCGCGTCGTCTTGGCAATCATGAGCACGGCTCCCGGCAACGTTCCTAGAAACACCAGCATGATTTTCGGCCCCGAATTGAGACCGAAGATGGCCATGAGAACGACACCAAAGGCAGGAGCGGGCATGTAGCTGAAAAAATTCACAAAAGGCTCGACCACCCTGGAAAAAAAATCGAACGCCCCTGCAAGAATGCCAAGGGGTATGGCAACAAGCATCGCCAGGAGAAACCCCAGAACGATGGTGCGCAATGACTCCGAGTATCGCTGTAGCAGAGTCTTGCGTTCCGCACCCTGTTCACCCGCCTCGAGTTTTCCCGGCTGCCCGGCAGTGATGCCCTCCCAGAAGGATCTGGCGACCACATCCGGAGGGACTAGATAGGGAGGACGGGAGACTTCCGTGCTTGATTCGGGGATGAGTTTAAGAAACGACTCACTCGGCCACCCTGGCCAGGATTTCCCGAGCTTGACCGCATTCTCTACGACGATTTTCCGGTTCTCTTCAGAGAGTGGCGGGCGGGTCGCGTGCAGGTCACCGCTGGCAAGTTTCAACCAGACGTTCCCGATAGCTTCATCGTCGGTTTCCTGATCACGAGTAAGCCATCCGTTGGCAACTGCAGTCTCATGAATCTGGCGGAGAATCTTCTTGTTCTGCCGCTCCGTTGCGACCGCCAATCCGCCCGTATGGCGTGCTCTTTGTATCTCCTCGTTATCCCGTCTTATCACGGCTACAAACTCATTCCAGGTCCCGGGCTCAAGGCGGTCACCAACGATATATACACTCTGGAGGTTCGGGCTATCTGCGGAGACGATGACCTGATGAGCAACATCCCACCAGGGGCCATAGGAGGCAACGCACCAGAAGGTCAGGGGAAGAACAAACGACAACACCGTCAACACCGCGGCGCGGGTCTGATCCAGGGATTTCCTAATTCCAAACCAATGCCTGCCAGTTGCTTGATCCATGATCGGAGCAGCCCTGACCCTATTTCCCCAGGACTTCCAGCGTCAGTGAAGCATCCAGGTAGGAGTCAATGTCGGCCGGTTTCTCATAAACCTTGTACTTCAGATTAAAATTATCCACGATCTTCGTTGAGCCAAAAATTGAGGTGAGTCCGTCCGCTTTCTCCCAAGTCTTCAGCGCCTCCGCAGGAGAAAGGATCTTCGTCCCGTCCAGGAGAGGCTCATATTCGGCCGGGGCGACACCCACGCGTTCGGCGAGTATAGCCAACGCTTCATCCAGATTTTTTTCGTCTGCCAGGTAGGCAACGATACGATACCAGACTTCCACCACTTTAACCCACTCGGCACGTCTGGATTTGACGCTGGCAGGATCACAGAATAGACCATCATAAATGAGGCCGGGCACATCCTTCGAGGTGAAGACCGCCTTTGAGCCCGGAACAAGTTTGATGGCCTGACCTGAATTTGGCTGCCACGCACCAATGGCAGCCACCTCTCCCGAGGAGAAGACTTGAGGGGTGTTGTTCGTGGGAGTGTTCTTGATCGTTATATCTCCTTCGCTCATGCCGTTCGCTTCGAGTCCTTTGAGAAGGAGAAGATGCTCCACAAAGCCCTCTTCCAGCCCGACCGTCTTTCCTTTGAGGTCCTTGAATGAATCAATGCCGGGCTTGGCAACAATCATGTCATTGCCATTGGAATAATCATTAATGAGGATCGCAACAGATGCCTTCCCCGTGGCACCGGTAACGAGAGCGTCACCGTTGGTCACACAGACCGCATCGAGTTTTCCCGCCGTGTAGGCTTCCATCGATTTGACGTAGTCCATCCAGACAAATTCGGTTTCGACCCCCGCCTCTTTGAACCAACCTTTCTTGACCCCGATCTCCCATGCGACCCATCCCGGCCAGTCGGAGTATCCAATTTTCAAAGGTTCAGCCGCAGACCCCGGGAGTGCGCCAAGAAGAGCGATAGCGAACAATATACTGGCAATGAGTTTGTTTTTCATGAATGACCTGGGAGATGGATGTTGAGACACTTACATCTCTAAGCATTCATCATGCCAAGTGATCGACAGCCACCGGTGGCAGTCATACGAAAGGCCCCCTTTCGTCTTAATCGCCTATAGGGCGCGTCGAGCCGATTTCGCGAGACCGGGCCCGGGCGCCGCCGGTTATTCCCCGCCCTCGTAAAACTCCGCCGAAACTACCTTCACTGCGCCGCGATATCGGGCAACTCCCCGCACAGGGCGAGAGCTTTTATCGCCTGCGAAGTGGCGATGTAGGTGATGTAATGATAGTTTCCCCGGTAGAGCGAGTGCATCCACCAGCGACCGGAGACGCGCTGCTCCCGCTTGAGCCAATCAAGTCCCCTCTGGATGCGAGGGTCGCTCGCGGCAATGTCGCTTTGACGCATCAGGACAATGGCAAGGGCGGTCATGTAGGCATCACTCTCCGGCTTTGCGGCATCAGGAAGACCCTTGATGAGATCGACCACCGTCTTGCTCATTTCGAAATGCCAATCTTCAATGGTCGACATATCCCGCGTAGACCAGCCTCCGTCGTCATGCTGCTTTGATGAAAGAAGCGCCAACGCCGCCTCTTTATCCGTCGGTGAGACGAGTTCGGGCAGATAGTGCGCCAGTTGGAGTCGCAGGACCCGGTCGAAGTCATTGGCCGGGCGGGCCTCCCGGAGCCAGGACTTCATCTTTTCAAGGCGGCCAAGCAACTCCTCATCTTTCAATCCCTCAAGCCAGCCAGGAGCTGCTGTAATGGCTCGAACCGCCTGCAGCGTGAGTTCGAAGTCCGTCGTGATATGGGGAATCTCCACTTCCCCGTAGCTGACGAAGGCCCCGTTCGGGGACTGTCGCAACATCATCTGTCGCAAGGCGCGGTCGGTATGATCCGAGAGCGATAAATTCACATGCTTGTCCCACTCGGCGAGGCCAAGCGCGCACCACACCGCCGTCCACGACCCCGGGACGTATTTGTGCCCGTTTTTTTCGGTCTCCGTCGCGCTTCCTTTGGGAATGGATTCGATGAAATCGGCAAGCACTTCCGCATTCGGCTTTCCCATGAGCGGTGACAAGGCGGGACGTTCACTCAGATAGGGGCCGGTGGTGTGACAGTTGATGCACGATTTTTCCCGGACCCAGGAGAGGGCTCCGTCGTCGAGATACCGTCGCGCCGCCCGCGCTGTCGATGCGTCAAATTTCGCGACCCTGGGTTCGTCCGCTGTCGCTGCCGGCACAGCGATGTTGCCCGATTGGTACTGGAACTCCGGTTTCGGTTTCGCGGCAGGCGCGTCCACCGCAACGCCGACAGAGGAGAAAACGAGCAGAACAAGACCAGGAATAAGAAGCGGACGGATCATCATCGCAAAAGGGAAACTTTCTCGCACCATGCCAGAGATTCCATCGAATGGGAATTCACGCAGTTGCGGCACGGCGGCGCAGCGCGCGGTCGCCACTTTTTGAAAAGATGGAAGAACATCCTCAAGAATGTCTCTTTTAGGTTTTGCCAAATACTCCCGCAGATTGACATTACCCCGGGTGCCCGATCCAATCCCGGGTTCCATCAATCGCATGAACACCCCCTCCCGCCGCCGCGCCATTAAGACGCTTTTTTGTTCCAGTGCCGCCATGGCCCTGAATCTACGGCCCGGAATTTCCCGTGCGGAGATCGGAAAAGGCGGGCTGAACTTCCTCGCCATCGGGGACTACGGCACGGGATCAACTGATCAAAAGAAGGTCGCTCAGGCGATGCGGTCCTTCGCCGACCGAAACCGCATAACGCCTGACGCCTTGCTCATGTTAGGCGACAACTTTTACAGCGCGGTCAAGGAGGGTTTCACGACCGATTCGAAGCGGTGGCAGACCGACGTCGAGGACATGTATCCCGCCTCCGTTTTTCCGGGCCCCATGTATGCCATTCCTGGAAATCATGATTACCACGACAACGAGGGCGGCGAGAAAGTGCAACTCGCCTATGCCCGAATCCCCGGGGTGCGCTGGACATACCCCTCAAAATGGTATCGTGTTGACTTCGGCGGTTCTAATCCACTACTCACTTTGATCTGCCTCGATAGCAATCTGCCTACCGTGAGCGGAACGGGCAAGAACAAGAAGACAGGCAAGCCGCTCGCCTCCATGACGAAAGATGAAGCGGCCGCTCAGATCTCCTGGCTCAAAAGCGAACTCACCAAACCCCGCGCGCCTTTCACCCTTGTGATGGCGCATCACCCGGTCTATTCAAACGGGGATCATGGTGATACCGGGCCGCTGGTCAAAGAATGGGAACCGCTTCTTCAGGAACATCACGTGCATGCCTACCTTTGCGGCCATGATCATGATCTTCAACACCTCGAACTCGAGGGCAGATTCACCTCTCACATTATTTCGGGCGGTGGCGGGGCGAATACACGCAAGCTGCAACCAACCCACCGCAATGTGCCTTACGGAAAGGATGTCCACGGATTCACCCATCTCAATGTGCAGCCGGATGCCTTCGCCTTCACTCATTACGGAGTCGATGGAGGCGTTTTGCATCAGTTCACGAAGCGAACGGACGGAAAAGTGGAACGTGGCTAAGCTCTTTCACCTCACCTCCCACGCCGGCGGCAATTGCTTCGAGTCCGCTCCATAGGTCTGCGAGACCACAAATCCGCTCGCCTGCGAGGTGTAGAAAATGCGGCCATTCGAGACCACGGCACCAAGACATTCGCGGGAATCGATCGCCGGACCGGTGGAAACGAGTTTGCCGTTATTCGACAGGTCTATCATATCCATATTCGCCCCGAGGACGAAGGGTTCGGAGAGAGTGAAACGGCAGCAAGCGTAGTTTGTCAGGATGCTGTAGACCACCTTCCCGTTGACACGATCGAAGACGTTGCCCTTGCCGCGCAGAGCATTGGAGAAGATAAACCGTTCCCCCACCGTGACAACGTTCAGTGCCGAAGTGACCGGGTCGGACTTCCAGATCAGCTTGCCGTCCTTCGCATCGAGACACCAGACAAAGCGGTCATCGGTGCCTTCCTGCGCACGATTATTGCCGCCGATATAAAGGCGTCCATCACGGGCGCTGAGCGTGCATTTGGCGGTGACATAGAACTCGTTGGTTTTCCAGATGACCTCGCCTGTGGCGGGATCGAGACAGGCTGTGAGTCCGTTGTTTTCAACCGGGAGGCCGCGACGGCGTTTTTCGGCGGAGGCGTAGCCGAAAAAGACGGAGTAATAGAGCTTTCCATCCAGCAGGGCGATCCCGCAGTCATTGCCGCCTCGTCCTTCCTCAGAGAAATCCTTTTCCCAGACGACTTTGCCGGTCTCGAGATCCCAGGCCCAGAGGCGCGGGCGATGATCCTTCGGGTAGTAAGGATTGTCATTCGAGTAGATCCAGCTCATGACTTCGTGACCATCCGCCGTGGGCACGGGTTCGCCCCCGAAGGTGAACGGCTTCTCAGTGCCCTGGGTCGCATATTCCCCGGTCCCGGAAGCGTAGATGGCGACCTTGCCCTGCACGACCGGTGGAAACTGTCGACTCCAACTCGGCGATCCGGTGAAGGGTGCTTCCCAAAGCAGATTGCCCGTAGCGGCATCAAGGCAGCGCATCATGGAACGCTTGATTCCGGCCTGCGGGATGAGCAGTTTGCCGTCGATGTAGAGCGGCGAGGTGAAAGACAAGTAGACATCGGGCCAGTAACGACGCCAGAGAAGACGCCCCGTATCCTGCTCCACCGCGATCACCTGGCCTTCGGCGGTATGGGTATAGAGACGACCGCCACCGCACACGGGCAGGTGTTTTACGGTGCCCTCAAGTCGTCGTGTCCAGCGCATGCGAAGTGGTGCAGCGAGTCCCTGATCGTTCGAGTTGGTGCCGGAGAAATTCCCGTAGTTCGTGTACCAGTCGTATTTCGGATCAGCCAGTTTCCCAGTAAGGGGACTGCGGACCTTCCAAACCCCGGGATCGGTCACCGGCAGTGCCGCCTTTCCACCGGGACCAAACACATAGAGATGCCCGTCTTCGCTGGGAACAAAAATTCGCCCGCTGGCCACGGCGACAGGAGCGCTGATCGGCGCACCGAAGGCGGTGGCCAGTGAGACAACCGGGCCACCGACGAGCGGCACGATATTTACCGTTCCGTCGAGGGCCCCGTATATCGCATGGTTCTTCGATAACACCGCAGGTGCCAGGCCGGGTTTTTCGCTCAGCAATTTTGGTTCGGCTTCGCCCGGACCGTGCCGGAAGAGACCACGCCCATTCTCCGGTCGCACGCGATAGACCGCTCCGTCGCGTATGCTGACAGGCGAGAAGCTCAGGAGACCGTCCATGCGGATGTCGGTCGCGGTCCCCGCCACAAATCCGCCCGTTTTCAGAGTATCGCCTTCCAGTCGCATCATATCGACGCGCCCGGCATTGTCACGCCGGTGCCATTGCACGTAGACATTTCCCGCCGCATCCGCGCTCTGCCCGAAGGTGGCGGGAAATTCGCTACCCGCGAAGTTGGGAATCTCCCCCGAGGCTTTCAGCTTCGGTGCCGCTCCGGTGTCCTCGAGGAACAGGGTGCGGCCCCCTGCAGGAACGACCACCGTGTTGCCGATCAGGCAAAGGTCTCGCGAGCAGACAAAGTGATCTTTCCAGGTGACCCGGTCGCCGCGAAAAGCGGCCCAGTCCATGCCGCTCCAACGGTTGCCCTGGAACCCGATCACTTCTTTCACAAAATCCCATTCCCAGACGACCTTACCTTCGAAGGTGACGGAGAAAATACGCGAGCCGAGAGTGGCAAAATAGACCCGGTCTTTTCCGACCGCTGCGGTGCTGAAGACCGGTTCGGCGCAGTCCATTTCCGTGACGACAGCTCCAGTCTCCCGATTCAACACATAATAGAAGCCAGAGGTCGTTCCGAAATGCAGGTAGTCTCCCGCGATCGCCGGGGAACTGACATTGTTGACATTTTGCGGACCGCCTTTGCTCTCGAATTTCCAAAGCAATTTCAGGGTGGCAGCGTCGAGACACCAGGCGACGCCGGAGCCATCGACGGTATAAACTTTTCCGCCCATGACAACAGGAGAGGTGAGAATCCCGTCACTCAAAGGCACCGCGCCGAGGAGGCCCAACTGATCCGCCTGCAGTTCGTGCTCCGCGCCGTTTCCGGAGTGAAGCGCGTCGTGCATGAACTGCGGCCAGTCCTCCGTTCGGGAGATTCCCGGAAATAAAATGAGATACGCCAGAGAGAGCGGGACAAGCCGGTAAAGATGCATGCTCTTCTTTTACCACGATTCCCGGCACCGGGGCATCCCCATCACGATACCGGATCGCGCCAGAGCTGCGGGAAGCGCGGAACCGTCCGATGTCGTCGCGCATTGACAAACCGCCGCCTCAGAGGACGGTGCGCGTGTTACGAAAACGACCGGGGCGCAAAATGACAGGCTGACAAGGTCGCAAAGACAATCCATGCTCCCCGCCTCATGCAAGGTGCCGTTTTGACCTCTTGAGATACGTAATCCCCGACGAACATGGCTGAAGAAGAACGAGCAAGCAAAAAACTGTGGGACCGAGCCGCATGGAAGGACGCGGGATTTTTCCTGACTTACCTGCGTCCGCACTACAAGGTGTTTATTCCCGCGCTCATTGCGCTGGCGATCACGGGCGGATTGACGATTCTCTTCATCAAGGAGCTCGCCGCGCTCGCCGGGAAGGGCATCGGCGGCGCGAGCGGTCCGGCGTGGATGGCGGAGTTGAACGACACGGTCTGGTATCTCGTCGCCATCATCTCGATCCAGGCCTTTATCGCCTTCTGGCGCATTCTCTTGTTTGCCAAAGCCTCCGAGCGGGCCCTCGCGGCCCTGCGCCTCGACACCTTCAGCCGCATCATCCGCCTCCCGATGGCGACGCTGAATCAACGGCGTGTCGGAGAACTCGCTTCGCGCCTTGCCAATGATGTCGAAGCAATGCGTGAAACACTCGTATCGACAATTCCGATGCTGATACGTCACTCGGTCATGCTGCTGATCAGTCTCATCCTCATTCTGCAAATGTCCGTGAAGCTCTCACTCTTCATGGTCGGAACGATTCCCGTTGTCATCGTCATGATCGCGATTTTCGGTTCCCGCATTCGCAAACTGACGCGCAAAGCGCAGGACAACCTCGCCGCCTCGCAGGTCGTCGTCGATGAGAGCCTTCAGAGCATCGTCAGCGTCAAGGCCTTCCGGAACGAGAGCTACGAACTGGCCCGCTATGACAAAAATCTGGGCGAATACCTGCGCACCGTGATTCGGGCTGCGGTGCCGCGCGCTTCGTTCATCGCCTTTATCATCTTTGCCTTCAGCGTCGCCCTCATCATGGTGACCTGGTTCGCGATGCGTATGCTCAACGATGGTTCCATCGGAAAAGAAGAGCTGACCCAGTTTGCCGGCCTCACCGGCATGGTCGCCGCCTCTTTCATGCAGTTTCCTGAGCTGATCACGCAACTGCAGCGCTCCCTCGGAGCGACCGAGCGGGTTCGTGAGATTCTTCGCGATGAGATCGAGCCCGATGACAGTGCCGATGCGCCGAAAGAGCGCTTCAAAGGCGAGATCGAGATGCGTGGCGTCAGTTTCGCCTATGTGACCCGTCCCGAGGCGGTTGTGCTGCGAGACTTTGATCTTTCAGCCAAGGCGGGTCAGCATATCGCTCTGGTCGGGCCAAGTGGTTCAGGAAAATCGACGAGCATCTCGTTGCTCTTCCGCTTTTACGAGCCGACCACCGGGGAGATTTTCATCGACGGCAAACCCATTCGGGAAATGTCGCTGACGACACTGCGGAGGAATCTCGCCCTTGTCCCGCAGGAGGTGCTTCTCTTCGGCGGCAGCATCCGGGAGAACATCGCCTACGGCAAACCCGATGCCAGCGAAGAGGAAATCATCAGCGCCGCGAAAAAGGCGAACGCACACGAATTCATTGTCGGACTCACGGAAGGCTACGAAACCCTCGTCGGAGACCGCGGAGCCCAGCTCTCCGGCGGGCAGCGCCAGCGCATCGCGATTGCCCGGGCCATCCTCGCCGATCCGGCCATCCTCATTCTCGATGAAGCAACGAGCAGCCTTGATGCCGAGAGCGAAAGGCTTGTGCAGGACGCTCTTGACAAGCTGATGGAAAACCGCACCAGCATCATCATCGCCCACCGCCTCAGCACGGTGCGCCGCTGTGATCAGATTCTGGTCATGTCAGGCGGAGCCATCCTCGAACGCGGCACGCACGAGGAACTCATCGCGAAGCCCGGGGGACTCTACGGTTCGCTTGCGAAGTTGCAATTGGAGTAAAGAAACGGGTCTACCGCGAGACACCGTCGCGAAAATCCACCTGCTCCAAGACCGCAGGCTTTTCCGCTGATTGAGAAAGTCGAAAATCAGTTCACCGCTTCACCCTGCTTTTTGATTCGCCAGAGAGTCGGGGCACCGTTCTTGACCCCGTCGTGAAAAACCAACACCTCGATCGCAGCCTCGTCGTCTCTCAAAACCATGATCGCCTCGGCCTTGCCCGCACCGGGCGGCGTGACCTCGCCCAACATGATGGGATCGGAGCCCGAACCCGCCCAATAGTGCAGTCGAGAGTGGCCTTCGCCTCTTGGACTGTCATCTTCAGACTGCGAAGGGCCGCTCAAAACGAGGAATCCCTCGCGTAGGGACGCGATATCGCTCACCCCATCCCCTTTGCCCAGGGAAAGGGAGTGGCGCTTCAGTTCGGTCTTCTTACCCACTCGAAAGAGAGCGGCGGCGTCCACTTCGACGACCATGGAAGCCCCCTCTGGCAGGGGCGCGCGCAATCCGAAAAACAAGGCACCCGCTTTCCAGGCGATGCCTTCGATGTCAAGTCCGCCACCGGACACTGACTTGTCCAGGGCCGCGGACAGAACGGGGTCCGCCTTGAGCGAGGGGCGCAGCGAGGCCCTCTCCACTCCGCCCTCCCGGACGCGTCCGGAGGAGGCGTCGACCGCGATTTGAAACACGAGGCTGCGATCGGATTCCACCTTGTCTTTCTTGCGGGAAACTCCGTGGGAGCCGGTCGCGTAATAACAGGACTCGGCCGGTGCGGCCGCGATACCCTCCAAATCAAACTCCGACCCCGTTTCGTTGGACAAATCGATGCTAAGTCCGGATTTCACTTTTCCGTTGGCCGCGTCGATCACGATGGCTTGGACTGCCCGCGTTTCGTCACTGACGACGAAGCCATGACTTCCGCCCATCGCGGCACCGCCACTGAGATCCTCGCCGCCATCGAAACGCCCCTCCACCTTCCACCCCTTGCCGCCCGCTTCCAGCTTCCAGGCGGAAATATCAAGCCGGTCGGCTTCGATGGCTTCCGACCGGAAAGAACCGGGAAGCAACGCCATCACGGCGAGGACGACCCGCCAGGCGTTTGAGTTTTCGATAGCTAAATTTTTCACGGTGGGCGGGGTCATTCGACGTTTCTTGCTACTGGCTCTTCTTCGGGTTCCGGGCCATCAATCAAGGTCGCCTGAGCCCGGAACGCAACTGCGGAATGTCGGACCCGCGACAATCACGGAGGAGGCGGAGTCGGGGGTGAGTGCCGTTTTTCGCCCTAGTTCTCGCGGGGATCGTGGTCATGGCTTCTCAGTTGTCGGGGAGGACTCAGGCTCCACCGTCAGCCACAGAAAACACCAAAAGGTCTCCGTCTGGTCCTTCCTGTGCAACTCCAGCTTCTCAAATGAGGGACGGACGATCTTCATTCGGTGCTTCCCGAGCGCCTGATTCAGCGCTGTCACCGTCGGCGTGGCCATGACGGCCTGCGAAAAGCATCCATGTAGAGCGGTCATCCTGGGGTTATGCATGTTTCCCGCTGAACGCCGTGCAGCCTTCAGTGCTTCCGGCGCGATGCGCTCCATCTGCTCGAAGACCTCTCTCTGGAAAGTCGCATCCTCAACCAACTGGTGAATCGTGAGGGTAGAGAGCGCACTCAGATGACCAGCGCTCGAAAGTCTCTCGATGGAATCCACCAAAGAATTGGTGCCTCGATCAGCATCCGACTGGTAAATCATCACATATCTGTCCCCGTCAACGCCGGCGAGCTTCGGAACAACCTCGGTCTCCCATCCCGCAAAGACGAATTGGCCACAAACTACGGTTGCAAGCAGGACTGCGGCGAAAGTGTTCATGCGGAGTGGCGCTCTTGGTTG
>JAGNMT010000499.1 GCA_017991025.1 Verrucomicrobiales bacterium | reverse complement strand
GACTCTCACGCCCCGGACGGGGGATTCTTGCCGAGATTCACCGAAGGATGTACGGAGCGGATGTGGAGATCCCGCTGCGGAAATGGAATCTCTATGCCAGCTTTGGTAAAACGATCATGAATCAGCGTATTGATACGGTTCGTCATCTCAAGCCTCAACTCCGGACGGGGGAGAAAACAGCGAAGACTGAGGTTCAGCGAACTGTCGCCAAGGAGTTCGAAGACCGCCACGGGCTCCGGATCAGTCAGGACCTCGGGTTGACTCCGGGCGATTCCCATGAGGATCTCCTGCGCTTTCTGGACGTCCGAGCCGTAGGCGATCCCGACAGGGATAACCAGTCGGGTCATTGCGTTCGAAAGGGTCCAGTTCATGATCGTACCGGTGATAAACTCCTTGTTCGGGACAATGAATTCCTTTTTGTCCCAGTTCGTGATTGTGGTAGCCCGGATACGAACCTGCGTCACGACACCATCGACTCCGGCAACGGTGACGGTATCCCCGACTCGAATCGGGCGCTCAAAAAGGAGAATTAGACCGCTCACGAAGTTGGCGACCACCTCCTGAAGTCCGAAGCCGAGCCCGACGCTGAGAGCGGCGGCGATCCACCCGAAGTTCGACATATCCAGACCGATCGTTTCAAAAGCGATCACGATGGCAATCGCGATGATCGCGTACTGGCAGATGGTAGTGATGGCATTGCGGACGCCCGGTTCCAGTTCCAGTGCCTGCAAAAAAGTCACTTCGAGGAGCCCGGGCAGATTTTGCACGATCACGTGGGTTATTATGGTGATGATCGTCAGCCAGATGATGTCGCTGATGCTGATTTGACCGACGATGTTGCGGGCATCGAGATATTTGAGGGCCGGGAGAACCTCGGCCCAGACAAGCCAGCAGCCGAAGATCACGGTAACGGTGACGACCGCCCGGATGAGGTGCCGGGTTTGTTCACCGATAGTGCCCCAGTCGAGTATCTCCTCCTCCTCGACTGGGATAATCGATTCCTCTTTGGTTGATCGTTTCTCTGCGGGACCATCCGGCGCTCCTGCCCCGTCCCGGAGAGCTTTTCGTTTTTCCTCCCGTGTTGCGATGGCGTTCTGGAGGGCGATTCGCCGCTCTCGTACGGAGACCCATTTCGTTAGCAGACCGTAGACGAGAGCTCCACTCAGTACGACAAGAGCCGTGTTCTGTACTTGATAGGCGAGGACAACCGCAGTCAGGAAATGTCCCAGAGCGGCGAGTACCGCAAGTGCAAGCGGCAGTAGAATGAGCGCCATCGTCCAGACTTTGCGTAGCCTCATCATCCAGTTTCGTTTCGCGAATGCCGGCGAAATGTGCCGGTGGCTAAGCCGGAAAAGACGTTCCAGGATGACTGTGATCAGGATCATCGCGGCGATGAAAACGAGTCGTCCCGGACCCTGGAAGGAAGTGAGATTGCTCCCGTTGAACCAGATTGCGAGGAGCATGTGCGCCGGCAGGTAGAGAAAGATCGCGGCCATGAGCGCACGGTGACAGGAATCGAGGATCGGTCGAGGCCATCGGAAGTGGGCTTCCGCGACACCGCCGTTCCAGCAGAGAATCGCAGAGAAGCGGAAGACGAGCAGGAGTAGCGCCGGGCCGGACAATCCTTTTCCGAGCGCATAGGTCGTCGCCGTGCCATCTACGTCGATTGTGAAAATCCAGCCGAAAAACCAGAGCAGGGCAGGGACCGGGAGGGCCAGCCAGAGAGTCGCTCCGAGTGCCCCGAGGGTGTTGCCAATGCTGTCTTGAGAAATCCGGTGCGTTCGCTCTTCTGTGGTCTTGAGATAGTGGTGAAGCCGGCGCCGGGGGAGAAGAAGGATAATTGCCAGCAGGACCGCGAGAATCCATTTTGAAATGTCTATCCTCGCGACGGCGTATCCGTATTGGGCCAGGGCATCCGGCCCCAGCAGGAAAATGAACGCGGTCCGCATGCCCGTGAAGGCATTGGCACCAAGCGGCGGAGAACTCGCGACCCAGATAAGTTTCTCCCCGAGGTAATCGCGGAACTCTGTCGCAGCGGCGAGAATGCTGTTCTCGATAAGATCGATGTCCCCGAGGGTTTGAGCCAGTTTCCGATTTCCTTCAATCGCATCCTTCCGGAGCTTGATTCGGGTTTCGATCAGATTTTTCAGTGCGGGCTCGATCTTCTTGAGGGCATCCTCCGTCAAATTCCTTGAACTGATCGATTTCAGGATGGCTTCATATTGCGCGTTGGAAAGAGGAAGTGTGTCGAGTTCATGGTCGAGGCGAAAGGCGTCGAGTCTGGCTTCGGAAATGGCAGTGCGCCGGTCACTCGCCGCATTCCGATACGTCTTGGCTTTAGGCAGCGCCTCGCGGACTTCCAGGATGCTCTCGGAAAATTCCCCCTCCAGTCCGCCGATTTCGATCTGGGCGCTGATGCTTTCCGCATCCCGCTTAAGTTGTTCGAGATTGATCTCCGCATCTTTCAATTGCGTGTCGGCAATGGCAATTTTCCCCAGGAGGATTTGATTTTTAGTGGTAAGCTCGCGAGTTTCTTTAACAAGCTCGCTAAGGAGCGGAACATCGGCGATCGCTTCGAGGCCCAGTTCGCTGACGAGGCGTTCTGCTTCGCCGATTCTGGCCGTGACGAGAGCTCCGCTCCGATTGTCCAGTCTGGTCACGCGATCACGGGTGAGCGTGAGGTCGGAGGCGGTCAGGTTGCGGCGGGCCTCGGTCAGTTCTCTTTGCAGGTCGAAGGTCAGAGACTCCTGCTCCAGCATCGTCAGTTCACTTCGGAGTGTTCTGATTCGCGATTGATCCGCCGCCAGTTCCGCCCTTTCTTTCGGCGAACCGGCCGACAGGCCACTCCATTTTGAGAATTTTGTCTGGGCCTCTGACAGCAGGCGTGTTACTACGGCAATCCGCTCCCGGTTGGTTGAGGGACGCCCTTCCAAAGCCGTGATTTGAGTTTCCCATTCCCGAACTTGCCGGGTGAGTTCGGTAAGGCGTGCCTTCTCCGAGGTGAGGCGCGCATTAATCATCTCAGCGGAGGCATCGGCTGCCAGTTCTGCTGAATCCTTGCCACCAGAGGGGAGTTTTCCGCTTTGACGACTCGCCAGTTCGGCCCGAATTGCCGAGATCTCCGCAGGTCCCTGATCGCTGATCTTCTTGAATTCTGCCGTTTGTCTTTCGAAATCCGCCGCTGATGTGAGACTGGCGAGGGCTGCTTCAAGAATCGACGTCACTTCCGTCTTAGCGACTTCATCCAGTGAGGCATCCGTCTTTGTCTGATCAATCTGCTTCTGAATGGACGCGGCCGAGAGAGGTGCCTCCCGAAGTGCGGCAGGAGCCGCTTTGGTTTGCGCACTGGTCGTGAGCGGTAACTGGAGAAACGCGCAAAAAACGGCGAACCTGGCAAAAAGAACCAGAGGATTCGGGCGGTATTCGGGCAAAGGAATCATGGGCGGTGACGGGAAGGCGGAGGCCCCCAAACATACCCTCAGTTTCAAAAAATACTAATGAATGCCGCAATTTCCAGATATGTTAATGATCCAGAGAGGGAAACTCAACTCCAATGCACCGCGAGCCAGACTGTTGGTT
>JAGNMT010000498.1 GCA_017991025.1 Verrucomicrobiales bacterium | reverse complement strand
CTTGATGTCAGCGTATTGATCTTTGTACTTCGCGAGGAAGGCAGGGTTGCTGGGACGGAAGAAATGCTTCCCGGCAAGGTCCTGACCCGTGTCGGAATAGAGGAATTCGAGATACTCCTGAGCCACTTCACGGGACTTCTTGCGATCCACATTGGTATCAACCAGCGATACGGTGGGCTCAGCCTTAATGCTGATAGAAGGAATGACGACCTCAAATTTGTCGCCATCCTCTTTGATCGCGAGAAGCAACTCGTTTTCCCAGTTGATAAGAACGTCGCCAATCCCCCGTTCAATGAAGGTGGTGGTGGAACCTCGCGCACCTGAATCCAAAACGGGAACATGCGCGTAGAGATTTTTGATGAACTCAGTGGCCTTTGCCTCGTCCTTTCCATAGGTGTCCAGCGCCCATCCATAGCCGGCGAGGAAGTTCCAGCGAGCCGCTCCCGAAGTTTTCGGATTCGGCGTGATCACCTGGACGCCCTCGCGAATGAGGTCATCCCAGTTCTTGATTCCCTTCGGATTTCCCTTGCGGACGAGGAAGGCCAGCGTGGACTGGTAGGGAGCGCTGTTTTCCTTGAGGCGCTTCTGCCAGTCTTTCGCAATCAGACCGGCCTCGGCGATGGCGTCAACATCAGCGGCCAGCGCGAGAGTCACGACGTCGGCTTCAAGACCGTCGATGACGGCACGCGCCTGTTTGCCGGAACCTCCGTGCGAAACCTCGAAGGTGACTTCCCTTCCTGATTTTTCTTTCCAGTGCTTGGCAAAAGCCTCGTTGTACTCCGCGTAGAATTCCCTGGTGGGATCATACGACACGTTGAGTAGGGTATCCTGCGCCTTCACCAGGGGTGAGACCGTAATTGCGAGCGCCAGGCTCAGGAGAATGGTTTTTTTAATCTTCATTTTAATAAGGGAGTTAAGTGGTGCCGGATCTCCCGGGAGGGAAAAGGGCGTAATTCAGAGTCGAGTTTGAGGGAAGCGAAACTCCGGTGGTCCCGGTCAGGTCACTTGATGGTGAATGAAGCCTCCGCCTCGTGGCGGTGGTGCACGTGCGCTCCTTCCTTTCGGCCGGGACGCGCCTTGAGTATTAACTTTTAATCTACACTGCGCAAGTGTATATTAAAATAAATTATTACCACTTTCTTAAACGCGCTTCGGGCGATAGCTTTGATCTGGCAATCGTCCCGACCTGACGCACCGTAACCCTATGGACCTTCAACTCTATTTCCTCGCGGCCCTCGTTGCCTCGATCAACCTCGTCTCGACGCTCTCGTACGCCGTGCGGATTGCCGGCGTCCGTACCGGCCGTATTGCCTTCGCGCTTTCTCTCTTCAATCTGCTCGTTCTCTTTTCACGCAGTTCGAACGCGATCCTCGCACCCCTGCTTTCCAAGCGCACCGAAGAGGCGATTCAATCCACCGTCGCGCCTGATCCGGGAGATTTTCGCATTCTTCTCCTCGCCGCTGCGTTCGGGACCATCATCGGCGCCCTCCTCATCCCCACCTTTCAGCGCATCATCACGAGGGCGGTAGAGCGATTCGACGCACGCCCGTCCATGACTGCCCTGATCCTGACAGCCGCCAATCCGCGGTCTTGGTGGATTGCGGCGCGGGAGCTCACCCCCCCGCGGCCGAAGAATCTTAGCCTTTTCCGGAAGACGACGAGTCTCCCGTGGAACGTGTTCGCCCTCAACATCGGGGGCACGGCCCTGATTACCTGCGGCGTCTTTTCCTCACTCTATGCCGGTTATCTCGTACCCGAGTTGCGCCTGACTGCGGGGAATCTCTCGGCAATGGTGAACTTTATTGGCACGATCCTGATGTTCGCCCTCGTCGACCCGCATTTCTCTTACCTCTCTGACAAGGTCGTCACCGGCGAGGTCTCGCACTCCTACTTTCGCTCCATCGTGATCGGGATGACGGGGAGCCGCTTCCTCGGAACCCTGCTCGCCCAGGCCGTCCTCGTCCCGGGTGCCTGGGTTATTGCGAAGGTTGCTGAGTGGATTTAGACACCCTCAACAAATCGGGTCCGGACACACCTCACGGCGATCGCATTTGAGGCAATGTTCGCCCATGAAAAGATTGTCGAAAAGTTCCATCAGACCGTGAACCGTCTCCGGCGTATCGGTGACAATCCCGCATTCGAAGTTGCGCCGCCGCACCGACTTCGCGCCCATTCCCGCACCGGTCAAATTCGCCGAACCGAGGAAGGCGCGCTGCCCGTCGACGATGACACACTTCATATGGTTCCTGGGACAGAGGATGCGTTCAAAGCGATCCGATCCGATGAGATTCGGAAAGCGATCAAAGTCCGCCCGGAAACGCGGCCCCGGTTCCTTCGCATGGATGAGCCGAATCTCAACACCCTCGGAGATCAAGTCGTCGAAGAGGGCGAGAAAGGTATCAAATTTCTTCCGACCCGGACGCGCGAGATGTAGATCTTTCAAATCTGCCGTCGCGATCCAAAGGAAACGCTTTGCAGAAGGAATCAGCTCCTTGAAAACGGCCTCATGGATAGATTCATTGAGAACAAGCCTATCCATGAAGAGCCGTCATCCGGCGAGCCGGATCAAATGTGAACCGCGTGACCAAAGGCCTCTCCAGCCGCCTCATGAATCGCTTCGGCGAGGGTGGGGTGAGCGTGGATCGTTGCTTCGATTTCTTCGTTCGTTGCTTCGAGAGTCATCGCGAGACCCATTTCGGCAATGAGTTCCGTGGAACCGGCACCGATGATGTGGGCACCGAGGATCTCCCCGTGCTTCTTGTCGAAAATGATCTTCACGAAACCTTCCGCGTCCGCCACGGCGAGAGCGCGTCCACTTGCTGCGAAGGGAAACTTGCCGACCCGATAGTCCAGCTTCTTCTCCTTGCAGGCGTCTTCGGTGAGACCGATCGAGGCCACTTCGGGATGACAGTAGGTGCACCCGGGGAATAGGGTCACTTTCTTCGGTTTAAACTTGGGGTTAAAGATTCCCTCGACCGCCTGAGTGGCCTCGTAACTGGCGACGTGCGCGAGCCAGGGGGGCCCGATGATGTCGCCGGCGGCAAAGACATTGGGAAGATTGGTCTGATAGCGGGCGTCGGTCTCAATGTAACCACGGTCCGTGAGTTTGAGCTGCTCGGCATTCTTCGGGAGAACGGGTGCCACCCCGACCGCGACGAGACAGACCTCGGCTTCGATGCTTTGCTGATCACCCCCGGCGGCGGGCTCAATAGTGAGGCGCACGCCCTTATCGGTTGTCTCCGCTGCTGCCGTTTTTGTAGCCGTATGGAATTTGATGCCGTGTTTGATAAGAGATTTTTGAAGAGCCGCACTAACCTCGGAATCCTCGACCGGGAGGATGCGGTCCATCATTTCGACGACGGTTACATCCGTTCCGTAGGAGCTGTAGAAATAGGCAAACTCGATTCCGATCGCCCCGGCCCCGATGATGACCATGGACTTCGGTTGCTTTTTGAGCGTCATGGCGTCTTTCGAGCCGATCACTTTCTCTCCGTCGAAAGGAAGAAAGGGAAGCGCGCGAGAGACGCAACCTGTCGCGATCAGGACATTCGCGGCCGTGTGGATCTCGCTTTTGCCATCTTTG
>JAGNMT010000049.1 GCA_017991025.1 Verrucomicrobiales bacterium | reverse complement strand
CCCCAGATGTACGGCAAAACCAATGACTTGCGCTTTCGCCACCTCGAAGCCGGATCTGATTCCGGTGTTGAGACTCTCTTTTTCTGGGATGCCGGTAAACAGCTAAAAGCCATCGCCATCAACCTCGCCTGCCCTTCGCAGGAGGTCGAAAGCCGCAGCGCACTCAATGCCGACTTCTGGCATGACGCCCGCGAACAGTTGAAGGCGAAACTCAACGCTCCCGACCTCACCATCCTCGGCTGGTGCAGCGCGGCGGGCGATCAATCCCCTCACCCCCAGTATCGCAAAGACGCCGAGGCACGAATGATCCGGCTTCGCGGCCTCACGCGACAACAGGAGCTCGGTCGTCGTATTTGCAATGCCGTCCTCGACACGCTCGACGCCGGCAGAACTGACATCCGCATGGACGCACCCTTTGGCCATATTGTTCAAGACATCGCGCTGCCGCCGCGCCGCATCCTCGATCGCGAGTATGAGGAGGCAAAGAAACACCTCGCCGAATACAGTGTCGCGAAAAATCCTGACAACCGCATCGTTACCATGCTCGCCCTCGAACAGGGAATCGTGCATCGTTTTGAAAACGCCGACACCCTCCCGGCTTACGACATGGAGTTACATGTCCTGCGCCTCGGCGATATCGCCATCACCACGAACCCCTTCGAGCTCTACCTCGACTGGGGCGTCCAGATGAAGGCCCGCAGCCCTGCGCAGCAGACATTTGTTCTCCAACTAACCAACGGATGCGGCATGTACCTGCCTACTGCCCTCGCCATCGAAGGCGGCAGCTACAGCGGCTTGCCCCACGTCAACAAAGTCGGTCCCGACGGAGGGCAGATCCTCGTTGATCAAACCTTAAAGGCCATGCACTCTCTCTTTCCGGCGATACCTCCCGCATCTCCGTGACAAGCGCTCTATCGCACGCCATCGGAAAAAATGGTGAAACCGTGACTACGGACTGGACAGGGTCAGGTCATCGAGGAAACCCTTCCATCCCCCGATCTTTCCACCGACCTCCGCCACGCCTTTTTTCCAAGGTCTCCCGCAGTCAGAGGCGCCTCGCGGTTCCCGATCGGGGCGATGAGACGGGAAGTCTCGCTTTGCACTGATTCGACCACTTCGGTCCTCCGGAGATGAATCATGGTCTCAAAGCGTCCCGCTTGCTTCGCGAAGACAAACCCCTTCATGACCCGGGGGAGGAGTCCTCGGCTTTTCACCGCCTTCGCCTCATCACTAGAGGATGGAACTTTCTCCAGTTCATCTAGCAGCTGCACGAGCCCGAAGCAGGCCTCGTAAAAAGGAGCCTGGCTCCACCAGACCAGACAACGCCCCTACGGCAGGAGAAACTTCCATTCGTCCTGATTGATCCGGAACTGTCTCTCCCACTCGCCCTCCGTCACGAAAACCAGCCCCGACTCGCTCATCTCGTTGAGCACCACCTGGACGGTCTTGGCACCCCAACCCGTTTCCCGAGCGATAGCTGCGGGATGCCCGGAGCGTTCCGCCAGCAGCAGCCAGGTGAAGATCCCGGCACGGGCATTGATCCCGAAAAACGACCGCATTTTGAAGAGGAAGGCCTCGGACTCTCCCGGATCCGGTCGGCGACTCTGTCCCCGCAACTCGAAAGCCGATTCGCCGAACCACTCGGACAACGGCGGCGACGGGGAGACCGATGACGTAAATGCCAAGAGCTTTGGCGTTGAGCCCGAAACCCGTTCAGTTAAATGTCGGTCCATCGCCCGGAGCACTCTCGCATCGCCCAGATCCGAACGGAGCTGCATCGACTTGAGCTTTTGAGCACAGAGAAGCTTAGCGTTTACCGTCAGCCAGTCGAGATTTATGCGGTCATGATCTTTTCCACCCTCACTGCGAAGATCTATCAGATGATCTCGGTAACCCTCACAAGGCCATTCTTTCAGAGTATTGGGCGGGTCGCCGGCTGGATGAGCCAGCCCCTGACATTGCCGAGCTCACTTGATGAAATTCTTGAATACAACCTGTGTCATCTCCTTCACGACAAGAGTAAAAGAAAAACACTCAGGGCGTGGAATATCAAACTCGTAGACTTAAACTGACACGAATGGGCAAGGGGTCTACGCTTGTCCCCGCGCTTGCTCCGGCCCTGTTCAATTTGGCGATAGGAAACTTTTCTCGAGATAGGTCGTCGTCTTTCTCCACAGCCAACGCCCCAGGGCCTCTTTTCCGGCACCCTCGTAGGAGACGTAGCCCCATTCCCCCTCCTTCAGGCCGTCATCAACCCGGGCCGAGGCGTGGAGGGTGAAACGGGGAAGGAGCAACTCGAGACCATCCCGTGCCGACTCGGGACGAATCGTGTCCGGATCGCTCGAAGAACCCGCCCCGATGCCCTGGGCAAGGCCTCCGCTACGGTTCGCGCTTTCGTTCCGATCGATTCCGCGGACCGCCAGCGGGCCGCCCGCAGAAGAGGCCAGCACCGGACTGGGGATCGCGAGCGACGCCTTCGAATCGACTCGCTGCAGATCGGCCTGGTAGTGCCCGAGTCTCCCAACGAGGCGGATGCGGAAGGGGCGCGGCGATGCCGCTAGACCAGGGGCGATGCGCTGAAAATCCTCCTGCCTCAGCGAGATAAGGAACCCCGGGGCGCTGTCGGGCATGATCGTGACGAGCGGAGTGCCGGTTCCGAACCATGCGTCGTTCTGATCCTCGAGATCGGGGGCATGGACCCGGCCGGCGATGGGAGCGCGCAGGTCGAGGGCGGAAAGACGGGCCTGCTGGGCCGTGACTTTCTCGCGCAATCCCGCCGCCTTTTCCTTCTCCGCCTGCCAATCATCGAGCCGGTCTCGCAGGTAGAGCATGCGTGCTTTCGCCTCGGATAAAGCGGACTCGGACTGGAGGAGCCGGAGTCGCGCCGCCTCTTCCTCATTAACAAGAGAGACGAGGGGGGCGCCCGCCTCGACCCGGGTCCCGTCGGGTGCATGGACCTCGGCAAGAAATCCGGGGCTCTCGGCACGAATGACCGACTTGCCCGGGTAATCGACAACGGCGTAACCCTCGGCCGAGGGGTTCACGGGGATGGCGACGAGAGCCACTGTCGCAATCGCGAGGGCGAGACCGATTCGCCAGGACGAGCTTCGCCACGGGATGCCGCCGACCGCTTCGGAAGGATTGAGAAAGGAAACAATGAAGGAGTGCACCAGACCCGCGAAAAAGAGCAGGGCGCTGAAAGCGAGGGCGAACAGGCCCATGCCTTGAAAGAGATTCGCGGCGAGCGCGAGGAGCCCGATCATCACGACGATACGCCAGACCCACGAGAGCGCACCATAGGTCGCATAGAGGAGGAAGCGCTTTCGCAAGACCGGGGGCAAGCTTTGCTTTCCTATCCCCAGAAAGATCCGCCGGTTGAGCCAGGCAAAGGCCTGCTGCCCCCGTTGCCCGAGATTGCGCACGTCGAGGAGATCCGACAGAATGTAGTAGCCGTCAAATCGCATCAGAGGATTAGCATTGAAGAGCAAGGTCACAAGAGAGGCGGAGACGAGGACGTTGAAGGCGATTTCCCGCATCGTCCCGGGATCGGACTCCAACCAGTAGTGAAGCGCGGCGACGGCGATGAGGAGTTCGAGATACATGCCGGCCGCAGCGACGAGGATGCGCCGCCAACGACTCGAAAAGCTCCAGCTCGAGGTCGCGTCGATATAGGTGAGCGGCGAGATCCAGGCGATGAGCTGAACTCCCCATTCCGGAACAACCCCGCCGAATTTCTGGCAGGCGATCCCGTGCCAAAGTTCGTGGACGAGTTTCAAAACGACCGTCGCCGCGAGCAGCCAAAACCAATTCTGCGGGAGGAGCGCCCGCGAAGAAGCCTCAAAGAGCAGTTGGTAATTCGACATCGCGAGATAGATCCCGTAGAGGAGGATCGCGAACCCGGCGACCAATGCCGGAGGGGACAGTGTCCACCCGAGAAGTCTAGTGAAGGGCCGGAGGAACGCGTCGGGCGAACCGAGGGGGATCTTCAGAAAGAACAAACGGAGCAGGGACTTTTTTTCGCGCTTCGGGGCGAGCTCCTCGGAATGGGCGAGACGCCGATCGGTCTGTTCGGACTTCGAAGGCTCGAAAAGATGATGGTCGATGACCCAGCGGAGGAGCGATTCGATCTCGCCTTCCGAGAGGGAGTCTGTTCGATTACTGCGTTCGGCGAGGAGCTTCGCGGCCGGCCTCGTGCCGTCGAGCGAGCGGAGAAAGCGGTATTCCGGCACGCCGATCTGGTGGTAGGCGCGGTTGATGCGGTCCTCGACAACATAGGTGGGCCGCCCCTCGACCATCTGGAAATGAAAGACGAGATCGTGCCGCAGCTTCGGGCGCGCGGTATCCCAGGTCAGGACGGCGTGATCGGCGGACATCATGGCATTCACCAGGGGAGCCGCAGCCTCAGCCAGTCGAGGGGGCGATGGAAGAGGATCCAGCCGAGACGTTTCGATCCGGCGACGATGCGCGCCTTGCCCCTCATCCCGGGGCGCAGGGCTTCCTCGGTCTCGCGCAGGGTAGTGGTCCCGAGAAAGACATTCTTCGACTCGTGGATGCTCGAGATCGGCTCGATCGTCTCGAGCGTCGCAACCTTGCGGAAATCGGTCTCGGCCTCGAGACGGATGCGCACCTCCATACCCGGTGCGACGTGGCGGGCCTCGCCCGCGGGCACGGCGAGACGCACGCTGAACGAGCGGATCGGAGCGATGTCGAAAAGTCGCTGCCCTCTCTGCACCGGCACTCCCTCCGATTCATCGAGATCGCCGGTAAGAACGAGTCCATCGATGGGCGAACGAACCGTGAGGTGATCGCGCTGGTAGTGAAGCAGATCGCGTTCAACCTCGAGCGTGGCGATCTCCAGGGCGGCGATTTGGGAATCAGGCATGTTCTCCGCCGCGAGGGCCTGGTCGCGGCGTTTTGTAAGAGCGTTCAAACGCGAGCGCACGTCGGCCAGTTTCCACTCGATCTCCTTGCCGTCCAGCTCGGCCAGCACCTGGTCTTTCGTCACTGTGCTCCCCGGCTCGACGAGGGCGCGGGAAAGAATCCCATCGAAAGGAGCCGCTACCTGCCGCTTTACTGCGGGATCGATCCAACAGGAGACTCGGAGCTTGTAGGGCATCTTTAGAAACATGGCACCGGCGAAGACGATGGCGAGCGAGGCAAAGACAAGGTAGCGACTTCGTTTGGTCTTGCTCCCGGCGCTCTGGAGGAGTCCGGCGATCCCGGCGGGACGAGCGAGCCGGATGAGCCGTGCCGTCGCCGCGAGATGGGGCGAGAGCACCTCGGCAAGATCCCATTTCTCCGGCGTCGGAACGCTTTCCCACCAGCAGACCCATGCCCCGATGCCCTTGCCTTCGAGATCCCGGAGGAGATGACATGTGACCGCCCTGGCCTTCATCGTCTCGAGGAGTGCCCCCTGGTCGCCGGCGAGGTTCGCTCCCGGTCGCACGGGCACGGCTTCGACCGGCCATCCGATCGAACATCCCACCGCGATCGCTTCTCGCATCAGTTGCGAGGTCTTCACGAGAGCCTCGCTGTTTTGGTCGAACTTGCTGGCCGGAACGAGGGCGGCGGCCTTGCATCGCATCGGGGTGCCGAGCCCGATCGCGACCCGGTCGGCACCAACGAACTGGCGGAGATCTTCGGCAAGAGCCTGCATCCCTCTCGCGTAGCTCGGGGCCGATCCCGAGCGATGCAGGGTATCGAGAAAAAAACAGGCCTGATCGAGGCCGTCACGGTAGGTATCCCGTTCGAGGCGCAACTTTCTTTGCGCGAAGAGAGCCTCGGGGACGGCGATCCACGCGAGCATCCTCGCTTCGCCCCCCGCATCGAGCAGGGACGGCTTCGCGAGAAGCGCAAGGCCCAGATTCCCCTCCCCTTTCACCGGCAAAGCCCAGAGAATCAAATCGGCCTGCACGAACTTGTGCGAGACGAGATTCCCCGAGGCGAGTGCCGCGGACAGGGTCGATTTTAATTCCCTGTCATCCAGCAACCCGGCCGGGAGCGATCCCCTCAAGCGGGTTGCGAGAAGGATGGGACCGTCATCGCGTGCCGCAAAAAGAATCGCAGTGGCACCGGTCGATTCAGCGATCAGAGCAGCCATGCCCCGATGAAACTGCACTTCGTCCTTCGCCTGGAAAAGGGGGGACGTGTCGGGAGTGTTCAGCACCGCCGCCTCCGGAGCAGTCCCTGCTCTCGCTTCTGCGCTCATCCGGTTGATAGGGAATGAAAAGGGCCGCATCTGGAGCGAAGCGGCCCTTGATAGGGTAAAAGTGGCGCCGCCTTTTCCATCTCAATTCAGAGAGGGCGGGTGATTCAATTACGAGTCGGCCTCGGTCCCTGCCTGAACCGCCCGGCTCGCCTCAACTTGCTTCTGGATCACTCCGGAAAGGGTTTGGATGAGCTTCAAAGCCGTCGCGGGAGTCATTGCAATCCGCTTTTGAATGGGCAGGACATGCCGCTGGGTCGCGTGATCGGAAATAATTCCAGTGGAAAAATCAAGAACGATCTGATCACGACCCGAGTTCACGATGACCTGGTTTGCGAACATCGCACTGGTTTCCTCGTAAAGGATCTGCACGTTCGGACGGTTCACCTGTTCGAGTTTCTCGGGCTCCTGGGATTCCGCGGTGGTTGATTTGCTTTGCTGTTCGCTCATAGAAATTGGATGATTTTTCTCTACCATAGGGTTCACACCTAAGACCTTCTCGGAAGCTACTTGCGATCGACCTGTAGGAGAACACCCATGGCCCGCTGAAGATTCGCGATGGTGCTGTTGTAGGCGACGATGGCGACGAGAAACTCCTCCTCGGCTACCTGGTTGCGGTCCATCGCGTCGAGTTGAAGCTGCAACTGGTAGGCGATCGTGTTGCCCGCCTCTTCACCGGCGAGCCCGATGCGGTCCCGGATCTGCTCAATCTCCTTGCGGGAAGCGAGGGCGGACTGGTATTTTCCGGACATGTCCTGATAGGAGTTGAGGAGATCCTGATACGCGATGAGCGTTTGCAGGAGAACCTCTTCGCCGCGGATGCGGTAGTCGTCGAGGGTCTGATCGTATTCCAACTGACGGCGCTCGACAGTCGCCTTCGCCGACTCGTTGCCGATTGGCATGCTGTAACGGAGACCGGCTCGAAGATCCGTTCCGTGATCGTTCATGTCGTCGATCGCCCGGTCGACGCTGCGACCGTTCGCGATTCCCGCATAAGCAACCTCACCGATTAAGTCGAGCTGCGGTTTCAGTGCCGACTCGGCCTGACTCAGACGCACTGCGGCGGAGCGGACGCGCGATGAAGCCTGGGCCATCTCGGAACGGTTCAAGAGTGCCTCGCGCGACGACGCCTGGATATCAACGGCTGGTCTCCCGAGTTGCGGAGCTGTCGCCGGTATCATCTCGCCGGCCGCCCCCATCGGCAATTCCGGATCGCGAACCAGGGAGCGAAGCCTCTGCTCGGCGGTGCTGACGGCCATCTGGGTCCTCCGCAGATCCGCCTCGCGGCGATTCATCGTCGCCCGGGCCCGATAGAGTTCGCTGACCGTGGCAGTGTCGTCCAGCTTTTGCCGATCCTCGAGCAATTTCACCACGTCGGAAGTCTGCTCGGTGAGCCGCTGGCGCTGGGCCAACGCGGCACGAGAAAGATACAGTCCCCAATAGGAGTTGTTCACCTCCAGCAAATAATCCTCGATAAGCCGGAGCGACTCGCCCACCGCAAAATCGCGGACGAGTTGCGCGAGCCGCACTTCGCTGCGCGCGTAGTCCTTGCCTGCGCCACGCAGGAGGGGTTGGGCGATGGACAAGACCACCTCGCTCCCTGTTTGCGGGTTGGGATCGAGGAATTCGGAGTTGTTTTTGAGGGAGCTGAGCCGTTGCGACAATTTCATCTCACCGCCGCTGTCGAGTCGCTTCCGCAATCCGTATTCCCCTTCGAAAGTGTCTTCCAGGAACCGGCCCGTTTCGCCGGTCGTGAGTGTGGAACCGGTCGGCTGATCCCCATGGTGGGCGTCGCCCTCTCCGAAAACTTCCGGTGCAAAGATGCCTCGGTTCTCTCTGATGATTGCCTCCTGAACTTTGGGAAGACGGACAAAAGAACGTACCTTCACCGACTCGGTGATCGCGGTCGTGTAGGCCCTGTCGACACCGTAATGAATCACCTTCCGCCCCCCTAAAATGGAACTCCCGACCATACCGCGCCAGTCGGCCTCGAAATTCTGCGGCACTTCGGGCAGATGGTGCAGTCGCGTGAGATCGAGTTCGGGCGCATCAAAACGGCCAGCCAAGGCCGCTACCTCCTCGAAAATTTTTGAAACAGCCTCTTTGCCATGCACTTCGTGACGCGATTCGGCCAAACGGGCCTGCACAGGGTCGGGATAAAAGTCCCGGAGCCTTTCATCATGCCGGTCCGCGACAGTTTCGTCCTGCTTCTTGTCCGACTTCTTGACGACCTCGCTCCCCTTGGGCGGCGAAGCCGGAGCACTTTCGGGCTTCTTGCCGCTCGTCGCTGATTTGGGGCCAAAGAACGCCCGCCCCAACTTTTTGAACTCGTTTTCTTCGGCGACTTCGCTCTCCGCATTTTCGATCACCTCGGCGCGGATCAGACTCCGGCCCGCCTCCGGTTGATTTTCGACTTCCGCGTAAAGGGATTCAGCAGGAAACCGGGAAAGAGCTGCAATGGCAAAAAACACCATCGGAACTTTCCCGATTCTGATTTTGGCTGAAAAGTGAATACTCGGCACCATTGATAGAAACCCAGAAGATTTTAAAAACTCTTTTCGAGACGGCACTTCATTATAAAATGATCGCCGAGGTTAGTGGTATGAAACAAATCGGCAAGCGCAAACTTTCGTACTACAGGGATCGCCGTAAAATAAATCTTGATAATTTTTGTAGAATTATCACGACACGCTTTCCTTCCCTTAGCCTAAATCCGTGTTCCAAGTTTCACGTTCAAAACTTTGTAAATCAGGTTGTTACGAGACAATGCCAGGACACTCAAAAGGTGAAGGAGGCAACTGTCACAACTCGGCGACTTTCAGGGCGTTGAACTTTGAACTTTGCGAACTCGCTCGCGGTCGCGGAGATGCAAAGAGAGTGTAGCCATGCCGGTCATGGGAACTCCTTTCCATCAGAATGGCTACAGTTTGACTTAAAATGCTCTAATGTGGCGAGCCGGGAACACCAACTGATTTTCCCATAAATGTGAAGCAGTTCAAGACTGATCGCGTTCACGAGCCCCTATCTCAGCTCATAATTAGCAGCTGAAAGGACACGACCGGAATAAGCCGTATCACCTACATGGAAGGGTTCGCGAAGAGCGTCCTCAACAGCAGAATCGATCCGGAAATCATACGACAGTGTTTCCATTTGTCCGTCGAGGTAGGACGCACCGCGCACCTCGACGCGACGAATGCTGTTCGAATCAGCGTCGAGAAGCGTACCCTCGATTTGGGCTACCCAGAAACCTCGTGTATCCGAGAGAATTTCCTCGATGCCGACGAGATCCCCGACGGCATTGTAGAAAGAGACGGTGACAATGCCACCCGTAGCGCCGCGCCCGATGAAGATCGCAAGATCGGCATACCCCTGGAGATCGAAGCCGACCGCTCCAAAAATTCCCGAGGCGATGCGCTCGCCGAGAATCCCGGTTTCTCCCACAAGATTACCGAGGTCAAATCCCTGTCGCTCGAGAGAGGAAAGAATATCGACCGGAGGCCGCAGCCTTCCGAGTTTCGCGGAGAAATTGCTAAAACGCACCACCTCACGGCTACTAGCTCCCTCTTCATCGGTCACGGTAACCGAGATGTTGAAGGTTCCCCTTGTTGAGTAAAGGTGCGACGCAAAAACTTGCCGCGTAGAGGCATCAAGAATGGCGTAAGTGGTCGTTGCCCCACCCGTCACCGGATTCTGGATCGCCGCCATCCGGCCGGTGGCCGGATCGAAGAGTCCTCCGAGATTAAACTGTCCCGAAACCGGATCGACGAGCCGCACAGGCGCTCCCGTCGCGGGATCGATGAACCGGACGATCTCCGTCGTTCCCGGAAAGACCGGCACCTCATGGCGGCCCGTGACCGGATCGTAGGCCACCACGATCGCCTCGATGACCGTGCCATCGCCGAAGGAAACCTCGACGGTGTGGATGTCGCCCGAAGAGTCAATGAACCGGGCGATGGTCGTGACCGTGTTGCGATCGCGCGACACAGGAATCGTTACCATGCTCTCGATGATGGGAGCACCGTTCGTCACCTCGATCTCACCAAGGACGCGAGTCGTCCTGCCGCCGTCGTCATCCTCGACGGTAACCGTGATCTGGTGAAGATTCCCCGGAGTGGATTCCTCGATGTAACGGTGATCGATGCGATACTCGCGGATCGGATTGACATCCGTGTAAACGAAGTTCGCGATGGCACCGTCACCGGCGAGGGTCACGACCATGCGGGAAGCCTCGAACGGAGTCCCGTCGGTCCCTCCCTTCACGAAGACCGTTTGGAAGGTGTTTTCGCCGAGAACCGGGATCACCGTGGTCGAAAGGAGGCGTCCCTGTGCGTCAAAAAGCTCGATCTTGCCTCCGACCTCATTGATGTCTAGGAGATCCACGCTGTCGATCAGAACCGGGCTGTTGAAGTTGAAGATCAGGCGGCCACCCGCCTCATCGTCGTTCGGGTCGAAGCGGTCGCCGTCCTTCGAGATGATGAGGACCCTGCCGAGATTGATGTTATTCATCCCCTCCTCACTGGTCGTCGAAGCACCTTCAATGCGGAGGTCCTCACCGTAGAGGATCACATTGGAGACTTCCGTGCCCACAAGAAGGAGATCGCCGGTGAAGGGATTCGCGCCCGTGTTCGCGGCCGTGGCCTGTCCGTGAGCACCCGCACCGCCCGCTACGGTTATAAGGAGCGTCGCCCGCGTCCCGTTCGAGAGCGTGTAACCGAAGCTTTCCGTCAAGGTATTGCCGGGCCGTAGAGTGCGAATCGACGGACTCGTCGGATCGACCGCGTAGGAATAGGTACCATCGGTCTCAAGACGGATGCTGCCATAGCGGCCTTCCACCGTCGTGCCCGGTGCCACCACCCTGGAGTGCTGGCCAAGCCCGCCAAAATGGATGTTTGGCGTCGCAAGATCGAAATCGCCACCACTCGGAAGCCTCGTGTCGAAGATCATCGCGGGGCGGTTCACATCGCCCGTCGAGATCGTGAAGCCATGACCGTTCGCCTGATCGAGGTAGATCGAACCCGCGAGATCGCCCGCGAGGAGCAGATTGAGCTGCCCGTCGCGCTCGAAGTCGATCGTCGTCTTGCCGCCGAAGGTGAGCACCGAAGAGGTGTCGTCATCCCAATCGATCGTAACCTTGTGGGTGTCGAGCGAATTAATATCGTCGAAGGCGCCCGTCAGGGTCACGATGCTGCCGCCGCTGATGGTGCGGACGCCGCTGCCGTTCTTCGCGATGGGCGAACCATCCGCGTTTGTCAGGGTCGCGGTCGACAGGGTCGGATCGATGTTGTTCACCGTCACCAGGATGGAGCCCTCACCCGTGGCTCCGTCGTCGTCCAACACCGTCACGGTGACCGGAATCTGATCGACGGGTTGTCCGGCCGGGACACTGGCGTCGTCGTCGTAGCGATGGGTGAGCCGGAACTCGGTCGTGTCTCCGACGCGCACCGCGACGAGGATAAGAGAGGCGTTGCCAATCGTCACGACATCGCCGGGTCGGTAGCCCGTTCCGAGGTCCGTCACCTGCACACCGGCAATACCGCCATTTTCTGCGGCAATCAGGTTGATGCGCATGCCCGTGCCCGTGCCGCCCGAAACCGAAGCGTTCACCGGGTTCACGAAACCGCTGCCGGCATTGACGACATCGAGACGAGGCGGTGCGACGAGGACAAGAGAGAAGAATACTGCAATGAAGAATTGGCCAACCAATTCACCACTACCAAGGAATACTTTTTCCGAGAGGATCAAACCTGCTCGGAGGTGGGCTACGGATATTCGTGCTCTAACCAAGACATGGAAGCGTCGGGCTCGAGCGCGGTATATTTGGGGAGCCGAAATCTTTCGAATGCTTCATGCGATCCGCTCATCCCTGGCAGTTTTGGTGGCAATAGCAGTGGTGGTGGCCCGAGCGGCGGCTGTAGCTGCGACACGGTGCTGCAGAGTGACGGAAAGGTTCATTTGTGCACGGGTGGGTTCTCAGGATCGGTCTGCAACGGGTGTCCCGCGGCCTATGAGCAATACAGCACGTTCAGCGCTACTAGCTTCTGCTCGCAATCCAACGTCAAACTCTGTTGTGCGTCACCTGCAGGCACGTTTACCTACATGTATTCGGATTGCACGCATTCCAACTGTGCTTCTGGATTCACCACGGAATGCTCGAGCCTCGGCGGGACCCTTCATCAAGGCGTTTGCCCGTTACCCTAATGAGTTGCAATCGGTCAATTCATCGGCCGATTGGTGCCGCCGAATCGCGGTTCTGCTGCGTGTAAAACCGCAGCGATGTCCTGGCGCCCCTGTTTCATGGCGATCGCCGATGGACGCTCGGCTTCTCTTGGAGCAATGAGCGGATTGGCTCCCTTTTCCAATAACATGCTCACGATCCACAAATCGCCCTTGCTTGCCGCATGATACAGCGCAGTATGCCCCTCATTGTCCGTCATATCGACGTCTGCATTGTGTTCGAGCAGCACAGCGACCACGTCAGTTTTCTTCGAATGCGCTGCCATCATCAGCGGCGTCACGCGAAAGAGGTCGAATTGCACGTTCACGTTTGCGCCATGCTCCAGTAGAAGAGAAACCTTCTCGACCCTACAAGCGAGCCATTTTTCTTTATGACCTTCTCGCCGGGGAGGCTCAGGGCAACGTGCAGTATGCGGCATCGGCATTCCTTCTCGGCTTGGAATGTTTGCTCAATGCTCGTGGAGTGTGGGACGAAGCGCGCTGGGAACAGCAAAAGAACGGGGTCATTGCGGACCTTCAGCGACTCGATCGACGAACCACGGAAAACTTCGGCGGACTTCGACGGGAAATTGATCTCCTTCCTTTCGTGCCCCCGCCAAAATCGTCGATGACCATTGCCAGCAGCAGAGATGAGTCATGACGTTTTACCTGGCTCAAGATGGCGAGATTGCAGGCCCCACGAACGAAACGAGCATTGTCGAGGGGCTTCAAGATGGCTGGATCCACGAGCGCAGCAAAATCGCTCCGGGTCCCAATGGTCCTTGGAAACCGATCGATTCCCACGAGGCATTCGCCACCGCCTTGCGTCTTCGCCCGAAATTTGTACCACCGCCTCCGGTATACACGTATCCAGCGCCTTTCGTGCCACGTCCAGGCGATATCGACGTCAATGGTTGGGTGATGCTCCTCGGTATGCCAATCGTCGGCATCGCCTATTGGCTATTGATTCCCACTCTGAAG
>JAGNMT010000497.1 GCA_017991025.1 Verrucomicrobiales bacterium | reverse complement strand
GAGCAAAAGGATCATCCCGCGATTTTTGTCTTTGATGAAAAGGGAAACTTTATCAAAGCCTTTGGGAAAGAGTTTCAGGGAGGCGGACACGGGCTGGAAGTCAGAAAAGAGGCGGACGGGGAATTCCTCTATGTGACCGGCTACCAGCATCTCAAGAATTTTGCCAAACTCACTCTGGATGGCGAGACGGTTTGGAAAAAATTTGCTCCGATGGAGTCCGGCATTTACGCTGAGGGCGAAGCCACGAAGCCCGAGAAGATCTGGGGGCGTGACCGTTTCATGCCGACGAATTTTGCCTTCCTCCCGGACGGCGGATTTTTCCTGGCGGACGGTTATGGCGCTCACACGATTCACCAGTACAACGCGGCAGGGGAGTGGCAGAAGATGATCGGCTCGACCGGGAAGGAGGACGGGCAGTTCAATTTACCCCACGGGGTTTGGATCGATGACAGGAAAGCGGATGATACTCTCATCGTTGTCGCGGATCGGGCGAATGCACGGCTCCAGTGGTTCGATTTGCAAGGCAAGCATCGCAAGACGATGAAGGATTTTATTCTACCTGCCAACGTGGATCGTCTCGGGGATGTCCTCCTTGTGCCGGACCTCAGTGCGCGCATCACTTTGCTGGATGGGAATGACAAGATGATTCACTTGGGCGAAGACCCTGCCTGGCGTGAGTTGGTGCTGAAAGACAAGATGGCGATGCGCAAGACTCCCGGCGGCTGGGTCTCCGGGAAGTTTGTGCATCCTCACGATGCCTGTTTCGATAAGGACGGAAATATCTTTGTGGCGGAATGGGTCGATACCGGTCGCATCTCGAAGCTGCGTAAAGTGTCCTGAGACCCCGGGAGAGTATTCCCCTAGAAAAACAACAGCCGTACTGCAGCGATCACCGAAAATCCGTAGAGAAGGAGCTCGAAGAGTCGCTGCGGTACGAGGTGGATGAGCCGTTTTCCCAGGAAAATCCCGGTGAGCAGCGCGGGGAGAAGCAGCGCGTTGAGCTTGAGCGATTCCGGGTTGATCAGTTCGAGTTGTCCGAGAAAGGGCACTTTGAAGATATTCACGAGCAGGAAAAACCGGGCTCCGACGCCGAGAAAATCCTCCTTTTTCATGTGGTGAACGAGGGCCCAGATCGAATAGACCGGTCCCGCCGCGTTTGCCAGCATCGTAGAGACCCCGATGAGGATGCAACTGAACCAGCGGAAGACTCGGGAGTCGGGAAGATGCTCGAGGAACTGTTTGTGAAATTCGCGGACCAGTTGCAGCACGAGCATGAAAAGGATGATGCCTCCGATGACACGTCGTGCGGTGTGATCGTTCAGAACGTCGAGCAGTAACCAGGCGCCGACGACGGCGGCGAGGGTCACGGGGACGAGAGGCCAGACCATTTTCCAGCTCGCATACTTCCGGAAGAGCGGATAGACGATCAGGTCGCAGACGATGAGCATGGGCAGGATAATGCCGACGCTGTTTTTTGCTCCGAAGAGTTCCGCAACGATAAGCACATTGATGATCGCAAGCCCGGGAAACCCCGTCTTCGAAATGCCGAGACAGAGCGCGCCGAGGCAGGCGATAGCAAGGGTAAATCCAGAGGCGTCAAAAGGCAGTTCCACAGTTTCCTGCCATAAAGCGGTTTTGAAACGGGAGCAATCGGTTTCCGCGGCAGAGTGAAGAGGGTTGAGTCGGCGGGGTAACCCTGTTGAGTTCGGGCGATGGTGCGGGACGTGAAAGATTCGTGTTTTCCCATCGACACGAATGGCACGATTTATTACTCTTGCATCACTATGTGCTGCTTTTCAGGAAAGGTGAAACACGTCTCGGATACGTCAATCTTCTGCCGTATGGGCGCGCAGGGGAATCAGGTGGTCATCTATAGTATGATTCTCGAAACCGAGAATGATGTGGCTATGGTGCTCCCGGTTCCGGTCACGGAAGCGCGAGACGAGGCCAGCGTTAAATTCATCAACTTGTCGGCCTATGAGGATTTCTTTCCTAAGCTCGACCGTGCCTTTCCGGCCCCGCGTATGTTTGGTGGCGGTGCTGATCCTTTCGGCGGCGGCGTGAAGTCAGCGCCCGCGCTCGAAGTGAAAAGCGTTGGCAACTTCGCAGCGTCTTTTGTTCCACGCATCGGCGATTTCAGTCGACTGGATGAGCAGTTCCGGATCCCGGACGGGGTCTGGGAAAAGTTGCCTCAGTACGCGGATCATGGTTTTGTTGTTTTTAAATTGAAAGCAGGTCATACGCGGGTTCATCCGATGGCGTTTTCCTTTCCGGCGCGGGACCGTTCGCGGATTACATTCCCGACGGTTCATATTCATGACGGCACGGTTCACCCGGTCGCGGCTTTTGATCATTCGCTCTATTGCCAGAGTTCATCCAGCGAGGTGAAGATGTCATGGCAGGAGTCGGTTGCCCTGGCAGGAGGTTACGTGAATCTGCTCAAACTCCAAGGCACGGTGACGGGCAATGCGCATGTTTATAAGCGCCAAATGGTGGGCGATTTTGAGAACGTCGACGTGATGGTGCCGTCGGTGTGATGAGTGGCCTCACGTAAAGACCTTCTTCCGGTATTCGAGCGGGGTCATTCCGGTGATTTTCCGGAAGCGTTTCGTGAAATGGCTCTGATCGTAAAATCCTGTCGCGGTCGCAATCTCACTGAGGGTGCTCTGTGTCGTTGAGAGGAGTCGCTGGGCTTCCTGCACCCGCAGGGAGAGCACGTAGTCCATCGGGGACAGGCGCAACACTTTCCGGAAGAGCCGGTTGAAATGCGGAACGGAGAGTCGTGCGAGGCGGGCAAGTCTTTCAGCAGTAATCTCGTCGACAAAGTGGCTGTCGATGTAGGCAATGGCTGCCTGGAGGCTGCCAAAATAAGCGCGCTGCTCTTCCGGTGTTTCAATGGGATACATCAAACCAAGGAGCCCGATGATCATCCCCCCGGGAGTGCGTATCGGTGATTTGCCGGAGAGAAACCAGCCGGGAGTTCCCCGTATCGTCGGCACGAGCCAGATCTGGTTGCGGATCGTCTGCCCGGTCTCGAAGATGATTCGGTCATTTGCCTCGTAGGCCTCGCCGAGGAGAGCGGGAAAAAAATCACGCGCCCGTTTTCCGATCAGATCGGGTTCCCTGATCCGGTCATAACGAATGCGGTGAAAGTCGTTGTTGTAGATATAGCGACTCTCGATGTCTTTCACGTAGAGGGCGACATTCGGGATCGCCGCCATGAGTTCGATCGGTTCGCGAAGTCCGGGGCAACGGGCAAAAAATTCATTTTGAAATCGGATCGGATCGAATGCGGGCATGATCGGATTATACCAGAGTCCGGCATTGCGTTACAAGACGTGAGAGGGGAATTCCCGTATCGTCACAACGATTCTCAGGAAACCCCTACTGCCATGTTCGACTTTCTCGCGGAAACCAACGGTCCTCTATGCGGTCCCAAACGCACCCGGCGCGAGTTCCTCACGGTCGGGGCGCTCGGCCCGATCGGGCTCTCATTGCCGCAGTTTCTCGCAGCGAAGCAGAACGGAAATATCAAGGGGGACGACACGAAGTCGTGCATCATGATTTTTAATCTCGGCGGGCCCAGCCACATTGACCTG
>JAGNMT010000001.1 GCA_017991025.1 Verrucomicrobiales bacterium | reverse complement strand
TCGTCGTCCTCGTCGCGACCACACTCTCCCTGCTGTTCGTCGTTCAAGGCCTGCTGCATGTGCCCATCGAGGGTTCCATCCTGCTGTTCCTGACCGGCGCGGTGCTGCATTTGTTTGCCACCACTTCCATGGGAATCTTCATGGCCACGCTGGCGCGCACCATGCCGCAGTTCGGCCTGCTGCTCATCCTGGTCCTGCTGCCGTTGCAAATGCTCTCCGGAGGCATGACCCCGCGCGAAAGCATGCCGGAATTCGTCCAAAACATCATGCAGGCTGCACCTACGACCCATTTTATCTCAGCATCCCGCGCCATCCTCTATCGCGGCGCGGGCCTCAAAGTGGTGTGGCAGCCGTTTGTCCTGCTGCTTGCCATCGGCCTGGTGTTTTACACCATCGCACTCGCGCGTTTTCGCACGACCATCAACCGGTTGGCGTGATTCATCCCATGGCCGCAGGCCCCGAATCTCAGGACGTCCAGTCGGCGGAAATCGAAAAGGTGGATGTCGCCGCCGCGGAGCGCCAGGTCGCCGCGAGTGCCATAAGGGGCGCGCATTGGCCATGAACAGAGGGAGGATTTGTGAGGGAGTACAGATGGGGGTGACGAACTGTCCGAGGGAATTCATCGCGGAATGTCGGACACGGGTGGTGAAGGACGGAATCGACGGGACCGCGACCGGGGAATGGGTGGCCCGGGCGGAACATATCGCTGACAGCAACGATCCCTTCGTCGAGGGGTATCTCGAAGATTCCTTGCAAAGGAAGTGATCCCGGCATCCACCTGTTCCCTACCTCCTACATGAAGAAGGACATGATGATCAAAACCAAGGGCACCAACTGCGCGATCAACGCCAAACAGAAGAAAAATTCCCGTATCATGATGGAAGCAGTGTAACTCTTCCCGGCACCCAGTTCAAAGGCGGACTCGCTGTTGGCCGGCTTTAAGCGACATGGAACGCTTCGACTGTTGCCTCCCGAATGGGGGGAAGGGGAAGATGAATTCCGTGCCGGCAGCAATCAATCTCTGACGCCCGACCATTCCGCTTCCACTTCGTCGATCCGGCTGCGCACCAGTCTCCTGGAAGATTCGCGATCCAACCCGTCGGAGAGATATTGATCGTAGGGAGTATGCTGATGGCGGATGTGGGCTCGCACGGCAAGCGAGATGGCATCGTCGGCAAGTTCTTTTGCGGCGGCGCTGCGACCGACGCGGCCGCTGTGTTTCTCGCAGGCATGCTCGGCGATGGACCGGGCCTCTTCCGGCGGACAACCGGGATACATCTTCAGGAGCCGGGCCTCGAATTGCTTCACATACTCGCCCTCCAGCACTTCCCGACGCACGACGGCTCGCTCCCGGGCTCGCGAGCGGGCATCCTCATCACTGAGGCACGCGGCTTCCGCCGTCTCAAGCGCGGTCGGCTCGACGAGGACACCCTGACGCTCGTTCCGCTTCCTCCGGCGGCTGTATTTCACGACCACGGCGGAAAGCGTGGAGTGTTTCGTCGCTCGGCGTGTCAGGGCGGTGTTGCCGCTGGGTAGAAAAATCAGACGATCCAACCCGGCGCAGGCCAGGCAGACGATACGATCCGCTTCGTAAACATAGAGATCTCCTTCCATTATCGGAGCGCCGCAATCTCCGCATTTTTCGTCACGGAAGGAAATGTGCGCCTCGGGACGATCATCGCCGGGATTGGCGGGAGCATCGGATGGGGGTGTCGGCATGGTGGAAAATTAAGGGCGAAAATCCGAAAAAGGAAATCGACGGTATCCTCTTTCTGGGCAAGCACTCCGGCGACATGATCTTCACTCTCGTCAGGTTCATGCTTCACCCCATGCCCTACCGCCTCATGGAACCGCGATTTCCCCTCGAGGAGGTCTATGCGTCCGCCGGGGCGGCGGAACGTTTGGCGGAGTACGAGTTGCGCCGGATTCTCCACCGGCACCACTGAGGCGACAGGGGGATCTTGGCGAGGGGGACAAGCAGGCCAACGAAGAGGTCCTCCAGTCCGACGAACTCCTTATCAGCCGCCACGATATGGCGTTCGGCGCAAGGTGCCAATCTATTGACCTCAAAGATAATAGGCGCACGTTGGTGAATGGACTCGTGAGATCTATGAGCGAAGAAGAGAAAATACGCGCGCTGCTGACAGATGCTGAATGGTTGACGGGAATGGGCCCGCCGGTAGTGGCTGCTTTGAAACAGATTGCGGAATCAATCGAGACCCTTTCGAGACGTGTTTCCGACGGCTACATCCACCGCAATGTAAGCGGCAATCAGATGAAAGACTTCTGCAAGAGTCTGGTTTCCAACGGCTACATCAGCGGGGGAGAACTCAAGAAGACGGTGACTTTTTCTCAGGCCGAGAAGGCGTTTCTTCTTTACCAGAATGGGAGTGCTTCGCGAATGCTTCCTGAATTCGTCGAGGTCAAGGGAATGGGAGTGGCTAGTTTGCTGGATGCCTCAGTCTACTCGATCCGATCTGAGAATCTTCTCGTGCTCATGACGAGTTTTCGGGGGATTCTGGAACATGTGGGGCATTTTGAATCCATACGAAAGAAGTTGGTGTTTCCGGGAATACCCGAGCCCTTCAGCGAAGCATCGAACTTACTGATTGCAATCCGTGAAGATATTGCCCTTGCCCTCGGAGGGACGCGGATTCACTGGGAAAAGATTTCCCTTGAAGACCTTCCGGCAAAGCTGTCGCGTAAAGACGTAGAATACAGGCCAGACGAAATGGGAACTGATCTCTCGGCTCCACAGGTGCTCAATGGCATCGATCTCCTTGAGAAAAAGGTGCAGGGGGCACGAGCGGTTTATGAGATCCTTTGTGAATTCTGTCATCCAAATGTTGGGTTGATGCTCGCATTCAGCCGCTCAGCAACGCCGGTTACCGACGAAAGGTATGGATTTCGATGGGTCGAAAAGGAGTTGGGACCCGGTGCTCCGGCGGGATTTTTGAAAGAATGCGCACAGCCCATGGGTAAGGTATTCGAGATTGTCGCGGCGAGCTTGGTTCGACTGAATGTTTTGTTCGAAGAGTTCGAGGAGTTCAAGAAACCTCTGATGCATTTGACACAAAAGGTTATCCGACACATGATCGCCAACAGTCATGACTCAATTTGGGCTTACTCCGAGTGCCCCTGCGGGAGCGGAATGAAGGTTCGCTTTTGTTGCGGAGAAAAAGGTGCAGAAGGCGGGTTCTGACGCACGAAGAGCGTCGCCTCAGCCGTTACGAATTCAACTGCGGTTCCTTCTACATCGTGGCCCCGATGCCCTATCGGAACCTGGCCTCCGCTGAACTCCCTCCGCTTATTTCCTCCACGCTTTCGGAATCAAGAACTCGTCGTGATCCTCGCGCCAATTCCCCACGATGTGTACATTCGGAATCCCCTCCCAGGTGATTGAACCGGCATGTTCAGTGACAATGATCTGAAAACGCTCCGAGACTTTCCCCCTAAAATGTGAAAGAGCGCGAAAAATTCTCCGGACTCCCTCAATGTCAGCGGACCTGTCGACCATCGAATCTGTTTCCGCAGTTCGATCTAACGCTGGCCAGGCCTCCGGGAAATAAACCTGGCTCGGTTGGTCGATCACAAGAAAGCTCGGCACGGGATTCTGATTTGAGCGAAGAAAGTGCTCATGCAGCGCAAGCAATCCGGCAATGTGATAGCCAACCCAGTTCTGACCACTCCCGACTTCCCAAAGGAAGTCTGTGCGGCCGGACAGCGGACTAAACTGAAGCGTCAACTCACGGACATTTAGTCGCACATTTTCATTCGCATGTTCTAGACGCAATAACCTTGCGTAATCCGAAATCGTGGCCGAGACAGAGTCAATCGCTGCATTCAGACGGTTTTTTTGAACAGCAGGATCAAGATCGTGTTTCAGCTCTGTGATCTTGCTCGCGAGTATTTTTACTTTCTCGCGAAGCTGATCCACATTGCTGCTCGCCGTGACATTCTCCAACGCCTGTTCAACACGACCAACAAAAAGATAAATCTGTCGGACGCGCTGACGTTGAGCCGCATGTTCGTTTGATTGATTCTCCAAATACTTTCTCTTTTGTCGCGCTTTGTTTATGGCGCCTTCAAGAGTTCGAAGCTCCTGTCGCAACGTCGCCACCTCTTGATCCAACTTTGCGGGCGCTTCATGTACCTTCTCAGTAAGAGTCTTCAACTCGGTGGCCAGCGTCTGCAATTCCACCAGCCTCGGATTCCCATCCACATGCACGGCGGAGCACACTGGACATTCGTGAGGGGTTTGCAGCTTACTCTGGAACCATCCGACACTTTGCAGGCGGTCCTCCTGAGCAGTCAGCGCCGCACCATAATCATCGACCGATGATGACAACTGATCCATCTTGCCTAATCGCCTCCGGACTGAGCCGATCTCCTGTCCCAACTCGTCCTCATCGTTGATCAGGCGAGTCAACTCTGCAACCGCAGCCTCCCCCGTTCCTTCCTGAATATCGGGAAGGTCCATTGTCCGAACTGAGCCCGGGACTTTCTGCAGTTCCATAATGTATCTGTCCAACGTCCACCCTGACTGGGGAACTGGAGAATCCGGTAAAAGCCCGAGCGTTCGTGCCTGCAAGTAATACGCTTCCACTTCGGCCTCCCAAGCGCGGGCCGCTGTGAGGCGGGCGGTAAGCTCCCGTTGCAGGCGATCATGTTCTCGCTCGGTGTCTCTTAATTCGCGCTGCTTGGCTAAAGTTCCAGCGTCAATGGCACCGAGCACGAGCGGGAAAATTATTCGCAGCTTCTCGCGGTGCTCCGATGTGTCCGCTTTGAAAAAGAACGTGTATGGATTGGCAACTATGTGTTGCGGCTGAAAGTTAAATGCTGCCATATCCCGACAGCTCGGACGCCCTCCGAACCCGCTGCCTTCCTCGGGAGAAAAGTCGAGGGCGGGCAGATGGGAGATTTGATTGAATCGATTCTTCAAATCCTCAACGCGTGCGTTTTTTCGCACGATCGGGGGAACGTTGAGTTCCAGCCCCTCGTCCCAGAATAGATCAGAGGTGGTCTGTTGATCCTCCGGGTTTCGGCGGGCAACAATCATTTCGGTGTTTGCAAGCTGGAGATGTAGCCCGAACCAACCCGTGACATCTCGGATCAATCCCACTGGTATCGAGCATTTGTCACTGCCGAGGCAGTAGTCGATAATCCACGTCAGACTGGATTTCCCTGTCGCACTTTCACCAGTGATTACGTTGATCCGACCAGGACAAAATTCGATAATGCGTGGATCGAGGTTCGGGTCCTTCGGCCAAAGAATGATTTTCAGTATCGCCAGTTTCATTCAGAATCGGATGTTCAAATGTGTCGAAAGTTGGACGGCAGTCATTTCTGCAAAGGCTTGACCAACACGTTTAGCCGCGTTCAAAACCAATTTTACGTCTTCCGTAACATGAGAAACTGGTGTCGTTTTTCTGCCGGGAATGATTTGACGTTGACGATCGTGATCGAGCAGAATCAGTCCGGACTGGAACCCGATCGATAGCGCTTGGAAGGTGCGGTCCGACATCGCCTGCATCCGCTCCTGAAGTCCGACCGTGATTTCACGATCATCGCCAAGTGCTTTAAAAAGCGCGCCAGGTTGAGCCTTCGTCGCAAGACTCGTGGCTGTTCGTTTATGAAATGTGAGGGGAAGGACAAGAAACACCAGAGGGAACGAAACGCCTTCGGAGCGGCCCTTAGATTCATAAGATTCTTGCACCGCCTGCCAAATTGCCTCCGCCGCAAGGCCGGTGTTTTGGATCACCTTCTGCTCAAAAAGTATATCCATCATCATTCGCTCGGTTGCCGCATTAGTTCTTCAAATCGCGGATGCCATCCGACCTGAAGGTGTTCCGCCAAACGGTGGTAAGACCCCGACGTCAGATAGATTTGCTCAGTATCGCTGCCTGCGAGTTTCTCACAGTGTGCTTCCGTAGTGTCGGTGAAAACTTCGAAACCAACGTCTCTCTCCGCTTCGTTATTCCGCATTCGGAGGATTCGAGCGCGGATCTTGGACCAGCGGGTTAATAAGGTGGATTCAAAGGTCAACCAATCGTCGTCGGTGATATTTCCTTCGGTTGATAGGCGTGCCTTTTCGATGTTACAACAGATGAATTCTCGAATGGCAGTATCGGCGACGCTGTCGTCATCCGATATTAGATGAATCTGCTTCACGAAATTGCTCCCCTTCACCTCACCAACCTTGTCGTCGCTCACCAGAATGAGATGCTCGGCGCGCTCGCGAATGATTCGTCGCTTCCGAAGATCAATGATCGCGTGGATCTGGTTTACGAAATGATCCCGCTTGATCCAAGCAGGCTCATTCTGCTGCCAACTCGTCAATGCAGTCCGGTGCATCCAGCCCAAGAGTTCATCAAAAATGGAATTCGCATGGCACGCACACCATTCCGGCAACTGTAGGTGGCTAATCGTCTTTACACGCAGCTCGTCACCTGCAGTTTCCGCAGTAGAATCGGCCACCCGGCAGCGTTTAATTAACTTCTGTAGATTGGTGCGGGATTCACTTCGCAAGACGCGGGCAACAATAGTTTGAATGCCCTCAGGCGGGGAGATCGCAGCCGTTTCTAGTTCGGTAATGCATGCATCGACCTCTTTCTGGCTCTTCGCAGCTCCAATTTTATGGGCGATACATTGGGGAAGTTCCTTGTTAGTAACCATCAAAAAAAGCGTTTTCTCAGGAAGAACTTCTCCCGAGTCTATCGCTTCGACCCAAATCTTCAGTGTGTTCCACAGATCTTTCGACCGATCTCCGAATGGCTTGGCGTTCTCCCTTATGGAGTGTTTGTCTTGCTCCAACAAGCGCGTCCCATCAGCACGGCGAACTGCAACATCATCATCTGTTTCCACGCCGACCAGACTGCCCGCCGTCGCCGTAGCGAGATACTGAAGCGCACGTTCAAATTGAAAGCTGAATCCGGCGTTACTGCCGGGTGCTGAGTGATCGGATAGACTCATAGGATTCTTAATGAGAACGTCTCGAATGGTCCGCTTGAGTGCGATTCGGACTCTTCAAATCGGATCACGCGCCTGATATACCGCGAAGCTCCCCGTAGGGCAATCCCCGAATTCCGTTCGGGTCATTCCCTCCCCTCCTCCTCCCGCAAGATCTGGTCCATGGAGCGATTGAGGTCCTGATTGAGCTGTGACGGTCCCTCGGCCATGAGCGACTCGCGCAGCGCCGTGGCCTTCCGGCTGAAGGCCCGAGCCGAACCCTGCACCCCCTTGTCCGAATAGGATGCCGTGGCGGCATTGTGGGCGTGGATGTTCATCTGTGCGGCCGTGGCGATGGCATCCTGGTTGGCACCGAGGAAGAGGAACTGCCACCCGTCCTTCTCCTGCCGCTCCTTGATCTTCGCGGCGACGTCCTTCCAGGTGTAGCGGCTCGAGGCGTTCTCGAGGCCGTCGGTGAAGATCGCGAAGATCACCTGCGAGGGGCGCGAGGTCTTTGGCAGTGCCTTGATGCGTCTCTCGAAGGATTCGATCGTCAGTCCGATGGCATCGAGGAGGGCGGTGGTGTTCCGCGTCGTGTAAGTGCGGGTGTCGAGGGGGACGACCTCGCAAATCGGGATGTTGTCGAAGGGAGTCTCGAAGACATCGTCGAAGAGCACGAGGGTGAGACGGGCGAGGCCCTCGACCTGCTGCTGGTCGGCGAGGAATTCGTTGAAGCCACCGATGGCGGCGGCGACGTGCCCCTGCATCGACCCGGAACGGTCGAGGATGAAGGCGATCTCGGTGGTGGGTTTCTGGGTCGGTTTGGCTGGGTTCGGTTTCTTGCTCATGGGGACAATTTACCACAGGGGGTGGGACTGCCGTGGACCCTCCCCTTTCAAAAAGTGAAAAAAGTGCCGCGATCGGTGCTAGAATCCCACCGATGAAGAAACGAGCCTCCGCCCGGAAACCACCTCTCTCTGAGAAACGTTATGGTGAAACCCGGAGGCCGATCGAGCGGATCTTCGAGATTCACCAGGCCATCCAAAGCGGGTGTTTCCCGAACTGCCGCACCCTCGCCGAACAGATCGGGGTGATCCCGAAGACGATCCAGCGGGACGTCACCTTCATGCAGAAGGACCTCGGCTTGCCCATCGAATATGACAGCCTCCGCCACGGCTACCACTATGCGCGGCCCGTGCAGGACTTCCCCCTGCTCAAGGTGTCGGTGGGGGACGTCGTCGCCCTCTTCCTCGCCCGGAAGGCGATCACGCCTATCCACGGATCCCCGCTCGAGGAGACTCTGCGGGAAAGTTTCCGTCGCCTTTCCTCCACCCTTGTCGGCGAGGTGTCGTTCCACTGGTCGGATCTCGACGAAGTGTTCTCGGCGCGGGACTCCGGGGTCGTTCCCGCGGATGTCGTCCTTTTCGAAAAGGTGGCTAGGGCCATCCTTGAGACCTGCGAGCTGAAGTTCGACTACCGCAAGATCGACGGCGAGGAATGGGAACCACGTCGCCTCCAGCCCTACCACCTCACCGAGTTCGACGGCGGCTGGTACGTCATCGGCTTCGATCCCGACCGCAAGGCCCGGCGAACCTTTGCCCTTCAGCGCATCCGCAGGGCACGCCCCCTGAAAGTCCGCTTCCTCCGTCCCGCCGACTTTTCCCTGAACGACCACCTTGGCGGCAGCTTCGGAGTCTGGCATAGTCCAGGCGAACGAGGCAAACGAAGTCGCATACGGCTCAGCTTCACCGGATGGGCCGCCCGCCTTGTCTCGGAGCGTCGCTGGCATCCCAGCCAGCAGATCGAGTGGAAGGGAAAGCAGGCCGAGGAGCTCGTCATGACTCTCGAACTCAGCAGCTTCGAAGAGATCCGGCGCTGGATCCTGAGTTGGGGGCCGCAGGTGGAGGTGTTGTCACCGCCGGAGCTGCGGACCGAAATCCTCGAAGCACTCACCACGACGAAGAAACTCTATCATGGATCATCTCATGCAAAGCTGGATTGAAAAGGAAACCAAACACCTTCGCACCTTTTTCCGGATCACGGACGATCGTTGGAGCCACCTCGTTCGACGGCTCAACGATCAACTGGAGGCCGGCCGCCCCGATTTCTACGACGAGGTCGTCTGGACGTTTCTCCTTGGAATTTCCTACGCGGCGTCCGGCTGGGACGGAATCCGAAAGCTCGAATCCCTCCTTTCCGGCACCGCGGTGGATCCGTCGGCCCAGCATCCCATCCGGCTCGAGGCCCTGCCCATGCCGCCGCGGAGCAAGGAAGGCAACACGAACGTCGATCTCGCCATCGGTGCGATCACCGATCGTCCCTCCGTGAAGGTGGACACAACGGATCGTCCCGCCAAGGAAGGAGGGATCGCCTACGACCCGACGCTTGGTTCGTCCATCACCTTCTGTGAGATGAAGTGGTATTCCGACATCTCCAAAAACGTCACCCATGATCAACACCGCAACCGGCTTTCCCGCGTGATCGAGAATGCCGTCACCTTCCAGATCAACAAGCAGTGTGTGGAACGGATCACCGTCACTCTTGTCACCCCGCGAATCTTTGTGGGCACCGAGCCGAAATCCCGGCTCTATCACTACAAGCTCGAGGAATACAAGAACCCGGAGATCCTCCTGCGCGAATGGCAACGCTCCTACCGGCGCATGCCCAAGCGCTCGCATTCCGACTGGAAGTATCCCGAGAATGACCACCTCCTCGATATCCTCACAAACCGGTTCACCCTGCAACACCTCAGCTTCGAGGAACTATTTGAAAAAGCTCCCGAGTCCGCCTTCACGCCCCTCCTCCAAGAGTTCCTTTCGGCTGCCAACGGTTCACAGAACCGTTTCGGATGCGATCCCTCCGCATGACCCCACCCTTCCTCAACAGCTACTGGCTCGAGCCTGGACGCATCCTCTGCGGCGAATACCCCCGCGACTTTGACGACCTCGAGGATCACGAGGGCATGACCGCGATCCTCACGGCCGGAGTCCGCGTCTTTCTCGACCTCACCGAGGAAGGCGAACTGAAACCCTACCGCGAGATCGCCTTGGCCACCGCCGTCTCGCTCGGCATCGATCCCGGGGAGCTCACCTTTCTCCGCCATCCCATCCGCGACATGTCCGTGCCGCAGCGGACGAAGGACATGCGCGACATCCTCCGCACTATCCGGCGCGAGCGACACCGGGGCCGCACCCTTTATCTCCATTGCTGGGGTGGACGCGGTCGCACCGGCACCGTGGCCGCTTGTGTCCTCAACGACCTCTTCGGCCATCGTGGCGACGAGTCCCTCGCGGTCCTCTCCTCGCGCTGGCAGGCCTGCGCCAAAGCCGCCTTCTCAGAGAGCCCCGAGACCGACGAACAACGGCGCTACGTCCGCGAATGGAATCCCGCCGGCACCGTCACTCCCTCCGTCGTCCGCGCCGCCCTCCTCGGTGCCGCCATCGGTGATGCCCTCGGCGTGCCGGTCGAGTTCCAGGGACGTTCCGCCCGGAAGGCGGACCCGGTCACGGGGATGCGCGCCTACGGCACCCACCATCAACCCGCCGGGACCTGGTCCGACGACACTTCCATGATCCTCGCGACCATGACGGGTTTGATCGAATCCGGCGGCTACGACCCGGCCGCAGTGATGCGCCAGTTTGGCCTGTGGATGGACAAAGCCCGACACACTGCGCACGGCGTCGTCTTTGACATCGGAAACGCCACCCGCGAGGCCCTGACCCGCTTCCGTTCCGGCACTCCCCCGCTCGAATGCGGCGGCACCTCGGAAAGTTCCAACGGCAACGGGGCGCTCATGCGCATTCTTCCGATCGCCCTCGCCTACGCCGATGATCCCGATCTCATAGTCAAAGCCTCCGAGATCTCCGCCGTCACCCACGCCCACGAACGCTCCCGCTTTTGCTGCGCCTTCTATTGCCTCGTCGCCGGCGACCTCCTGCACGGCGGCACGATCGAGGAGGCCACGGCCTTCGCCTGGGAGATCCTCGATCATCGCTGGACCTTCTCGCCCGCCGAGCGCCACCGCTTCGAGGCCCTGCACCCGGACCGGCTCTTCACCCGCGATGAAGACGAGATCCGCTCCAGCGGTCATGTCATCGACACGCTCGAAGCCGCCCTCTGGGTCAACGCGCGCAACGACGATTTCTCGGACGCCGTCCTCCATGCCGTCAATCTTGGCGACGATACCGACACGACGGGCTGCGTCGCCGGTGGGTTGGCGGGGCTCATTCACGGAGAGGGCGCAATCCCTGTAGAATGGGTTGAGGCTCTGGCGAAGCGGGAAGAGGTGGTGGCGTTGGCGGAGGGGTTTGCGGGATTTTGTCTGAAGGAGGCCTAGGCGGGGAAGATGAGGTGAGAGCGATTCAGCGCAAGGAGTAGCCAACGAAAGTCCGACTTCTGGATCGCACGGGAATTCTTTGTGTGGAGGCGCAATGGCTTGCGTCCTTCTCGTGCGACTCGTCTACGGTGCGCCGATATGCCTTCGCCTGGTGGATCGGCTGTAGATGCTCGCCGCTGTCCCTGGTGGGAACCGGTTTGGGCTTGATCTCCTTTAGCAGCAACTCCACGATTCACAATCCTGACGCTTCTGCCTAAACCCATCCATGGAAGACGAAAACCCGGACCACAACCTTATACGAGGACATGGATTGAGCCGTGAGCGCGCAAAAGCGGCATGACCGATTACGAGTCACCATTCCACGCCGTTTCGGCGGACCATTGGCTCTGCTCGAATGCCTTGGCTTTCGCGATCTTCGATGGGTTTCCCGTTTCTCCGGGCCATGTCCTCGTCACGACCCGGCGCATCGTTGAAACATGGTTCGAGGCAACAGACGAGGAACAGTCCGCACTGATGGCATTGGTGAAAGACGTCAAACACCTCCTCGATCTAAACCTTGATCCAAAACCCGACGGTTACAACGTCGGCTTCAACTCCGGTGCCGCCTCCGGCCAGACAGTCCCTCACGTCCACATCCACGTCATCCCGCGCTATCTCGGTGACATGGCCGATCCTCGCGGCGGCGTCCGCCATGTCATCCCGGACAAGGGGAATTATCTCACGGGAAAGAATCCGGAATCCCCTGCGTCCCCTGCGCTCACTCTCACGACCGGCCACCCCGCCGCGCCGCTCTGGAAACGCATCGGCCAGCGCGTTTCCGCCGCCGCGGAAATCGATCTCCTCGCCTCCTTCATCCAGCCCTCCGGCCTCGACCTCATCCAACAATCGATCTTCGCCGCCCTCCGGGCCGAGGCAAGCATTCGCATCCTCGTCGGCGATTATCTCTACATCACTTCTGCCGAAGCCCTCAGGCGATTGATAGGGTGGATGTCGCTGGCCGATGACATTGGCGAAAGCTGCTCGCTCGAAGTCCGCTTGGCGGAAATCTCGAAACTCCCCTCCAAACCCGATTCCTTCCACCCCAAGGCATGGCGCATCGTCGATTCCTCCGGCGGCTTGCTCGTCGTTGGCAGCAGTAATCTCTCCAAGGCCGCCCTCGAAACCGGGGTCGAATGGAACCTGATCAGGCAGACTACGGGATCGGAGCCCATCGACCGTGAACTCGCCCGCGCCTTTACCGATCTCTGGCACCAGGCCACGCCGCTCGATGAATCGGTCGTTTCCCGCTACGCCGAGCATGCCAAGGAGGCTCATCGGAAATTCCTCCCACCGGAATCCGTCGACCTCCCCACGATTCTCTACCTGCCGCGTCCCTGGCAACGCAGCGCCTTGGAATCCCTCGATCTGATCCGCTCCAACGCCTACCGCCGCGCCCTCGTCGCTGTCGCCACCGGGCTCGGAAAAACCTGGCTCGCCGCTTTCGATGTTCTGGCTGTCGGCAAATCACTCAACCGCCCGCCCCGCGTCCTGATCATCGCCCACCGCGCCGAGATCCTGATCCAAGCCGAGGCCACCATCCGCACGGCCATGCAGTCGGAGTGGGAGGAAACCCGCGTCACCTGGTATCTCGGTGCGAACAGCGACATGAGCGGCGACCTCGTCGTCGCGTCGGTTCAAAAACTCACGCGTCCCGAAGGCCTCGCCGAGCTGGATCGCCAGCGCTTCGACTACGCCGTCATCGACGAAGTCCACCACGCCCAAGCACCCAGCTACCGGCGGGTCATGACCCGGCTGAATGCCACCTTCATCCTCGGCCTCACCGCCACTCCGGAGCGCACCGATGGCGTGGATGTCGCCTCTCTCTTCGATGACGTCCTGGCGTGGCAGGCCACTGTCGGCGACGGAATTGCGGAAGGCTCGCTGGTTCCATTCCACTACCTCGGTCTCAAGGACGGTGTGGACTTCGAGCAAATCCCGTGGCGCAACGGCCGCTTCGATCCTACCGCGCTGGAGGAGAAACTCGAAAACAGCGAGCGAATGGAACGCTTGTGGACCGCATGGCAGACCGATCCCGATGCCCGCACGCTCGTCTTCTGCTGCTCCCGCCGCCACGCGCTTTACACCCGCGACTGGCTCCGTCGCCGGCAGGTCCGCGCCGCCGCCGTGTTCTCCGGCTCCGGCGGCGATCCGCGCAGCGACAGCCTGTCCGATTTCATCGATGGCGCACTCCAGGCCCTCTGCGTGGTCGATCTCTTCAACGAAGGCCTCGACGTCCCGGATGTGGACCGCGTGGTCATGCTGCGCCCCACCGAATCCAAGGTCATCTTTCTCCAACAACTCGGCCGGGGCCTCCGCGCCGCGGAAAACAAGCTGCGGCTGAAAGTCATCGACTTCGTCGGCAATCACCGTGTCTTCGCCAGCCGCCTCACTCACCTGCTTTCGCTCGGCAATCACTCCGCGACCTGGACGGACCTGAAGAAATTCCTCAAAGGCGGTACCCCGGATCTGCCAGAGGGCTGCCTGCTCGATCTCGAAGTCGAGGCCAAGGAGCTGATGCTGCGCCTCGTGCCCAATACCGGCTCGGCCGTTGTCGAAGCCTACCGCAGCATGCGCGATGAACTCGGTCGCCGACCTTCGCCGAGCGAGCTGTTCCATCACGGCTACCTGCCCCGCACCCTCGCCGCCCGCTTCAACTCATGGTTCGGTTTCATTTCCGAACAGGACGATCTCACCGAGAACGAGCGACTGGTCTTCGCCTCCTTCGAGTCCTGGCTCACCATGCTGGAGGGCACCAACCTCAACAAGTCCTACAAGATGGTCGTCCTGCGCGTGCTGCTGGACCGTGACGCATTGTGGGACGGCATGGAAATCGAAAAACTCGCCGTCGCCTGCCGCGAGTTCCTCCTTTCCCACCCGACGCTCCGCCACGACTTGCCGCCCACCCAACAGTTTCCTGATCCCGCCAAGGCACCGATCCAAGCATGGGCCAAGTGGTGGCTCGAATGGCCGCTGTCCCGCTGGATGGACGAGCAGGCCGGACGCCGTTGGTTCAAGCGCGAGGGCGACCGCTTCCTCGCCGCCTTCCCGTGCCCGGAAAACCTTCGGCCCGACTTCGAAACGATGACCGCCGAGCTGGTCGACTACCGTCTCGCCCACTATGCGAAGACCCGCATCGAGAAACCCGCCGAACTCACCGCAGGCCGCTTCGTTGCCAAAGTCAGCCATTCCGGCGGCAAACCCATCCTACGGCTTCCCACCGTCGAGGAATTGCCCGGCCGACCCATCGGCCCGACGACCGCCACCCTTCCCGATGGCAGCCAGTGGGTGTTCAAGTTCGTCAAGATTGCCTGCAACGTCGCCTCACCGCTCGGCAGCGAGGAAAACCAGATCCTCCCGCTCCTCCGTGGCTGGTTCGGCGAGAACGCCGGGGCTCCCGGCACCAACTATCAGGTCGCCTTCACCAAGTCCGAAACCGGCTGGACCGTCGAACCGGTCGCCGTCGCCACCCCCTTGCGGGTCGTGGAAGCCAGCCCCGAAACCGGGGAAATCGAGCATCGCGAAAACCGCAGCCTCCCCGGCTTCGTCGAATCCCCCACCGGCGGGGACAAGTTCACCCGCCTCGTCCCAGTCTACAGCCTCGAAGCCGCCGCCGGCCTGTGGGGACCGGAAAGCACCCCCGAGGAAATCGGCTGGGCCGAGGTCGGCGGAACCGCGATCAAACCCGGCATGTTCATCGCCCGCGTCCGCGGCCACTCGATGGAGCCCAAGATCAAGGACGGCTCCTGGAACCTCTTCCGCCCCTGCCCGGCGGGCTCCCGCGAGGGCCGCATCGTCCTCGTCCAGTTCAACTCCATGGGCGACCCGGAAAACGGCGGCCGCTTCACCCTAAAAAAATACCACTCCGCCAAAACCGTCTCCGAAGACGCCTGGCAGCACGACCGCATCGAACTCCTCCCCCTGAACCCGGACTACGATCCCATCCCCGTCGCCGCACACGAAGGTCCGGAATTGGTGGTGGTCGGCGAATGGGTGGCATCCATGGACTGAACCATGGACCGGACTGAACGATTCGGTTGCATCAGGAAATGTCGGGACCATTCCGTAAGAGAGGAATCCGGTCAATCATGACCCGTCGATCCGTCATCGGGTCGAAATGCCTCCGCCTTCTCCACGAGACCTCCGGTTTCGTTCTCCCAGAGAATCACCCGCTGTTCCTCGGCATCGAGAATGCGGATTTTCACGAAGCCAGGCTCCATATCCTGGCAGAACGGGAGGTCGAGCAGGTCACGTACGATGTCGTAGCTTTGAGAGCATCCCCGGAGGGCTTCCAGGGGAGTGGCGAAGGAGTTGATAGTCTCCCACTCCTCTTCCTCCCGCGGCTCGGGGAAACACACCTGGACCAGATAGCGGAGGCGCAGGTCAGGAGGGGTAGAGGAGTCGGAGGTAGAAGGCATTCAGATCGGGGAGACAGAGTGCCGTCGTCTTGTCACCCTCTCAAGACCGGGTTTCACGATCGCGCTTATTGCGGGGTGTCGAACTGCTGCCTGGGCGCTGGGATAGGGACCGTCACCCACCCCGGAACAATTCCCACAAGCGCACCATCGCCAGCGTGTCGAGGTGGCAGTAGGCGAGCAGTTGCCTTTCAATCTCGGCTCGGCGCTCTAGCGTCGTCTCAGCGGCGATGGCCTCGCGGTAGGCCTCCACGGCCATATTGCCATCAGCGACGCCGTCGAGGGTGTCGTAGGAAAGATCCGGACAAGCGGCCGGCAGGACCGATTTCAGACCCCATTTGCCGTGTTGGCTCGGGGCATAGAAGTGCGCCTTGGCGATGGGGAGGAGATCGACGATCCGGGCCGCGAGGGAGACGAGCAGCTCGGCGAGATCGGGGAATCTTGCGGCGAGTTGATGGATGACCATACGCTCGAACGTCGCATTGTAGGCAAATACAGGGCCGGTCCCTCCCGCCTTGTCGATCAGCGCTTCGGCCAAGGCTCTTGACGGATCGTCACCCCCGAGATCGAGGAAGGCCTCGTGGGTCAGCGTTCCGTCTTCTCCGACCCGGTGCAGGCTGAACTGAAACGGGATCTGCTGGTAGGGCCGAGTCCCCTTCCAGATGGGCACTGGCAGGGAGACGGTCTCGAAGTCGAGGAACCAGGCCGGAAAGCCATGGGGAGCAAGTGAGGCAGCGGCACCATTCGCATCGAACCAAGTCTCCCCGGAAATGGTCACCTCTTTGACCCACTGTTGGGCGGCGGTGAGGTGCTCGTCCGGCACCTCGCGCAGGTCGGTGATCCCGAGTGCTTCGACCGCTTCTCGTCTCCGGCCGCTGAAGTTCGGGAGCGACGAAAGCGGATACTCCACGACCGGCTGGTCGCGGGAACAATAGGCGGCGAACGGACAGTCGAAAGGATCGGAACACTGGGGTCCCATCGCGAACTCCGGCTCCGACGGCAGGGCCGCGGTCGCCTGAGCGTCCTCGATCCACTCGTCCACCTCGATTCCACGGAACCTCGTCTCTTCGGTGAGATCGACCTCGTGAAAAAGCCCCCGATAATCCCCTTCCCCGGGATACACGAATCTGTTGTCGATGTGGGCGATCCCGACGGAGTCGATGGCCACCCCCATCTTCCTTGCGAGATGGTTCTGGATGGCGAGGTCGTCGCGGTGGTAGTCCTTCACTCCGGTGGTGGACTTCACCTCGAGCATTCGCCAACTCAGGTCCCCGCAGGACACCACTGGCACCATCACATCTGCGAAGGCCAGCGCTCCGTCGATCTGGAACCCAGCCTCGAAGATTGGACCTTCTCCGGTCTTCAGGACCTGGGCGCTGCGTCGGAAGGCCTCGGCGTAGCCCAGATCGCCGATGTCGATGACCGTGCCGGTGCCATCCGGGTCGTAGACCTTCCGGGCGACCTCGCCGACCTCGTTTCCGATCCGGAAGACCACCTCGGACCCAGAGTCGTCGCGGAGCTCCGGTCGATGGATCTCCAGCCAAAGTCTCTTTTGACATTGGCGGAAGGCGATCAACTTGGATTTGGAGAGGCTGCGCATCGATTGGAGAAAGGAAGCGGAAAGTTCACTTGAATCAAACCACGCGCTTCCTGGTCCGATTCCGTCGCAAGATTTGAGTCAGTGTCACCTCGTGTCTGGCGAGAGCATCTTTAAGCCAGCGTGAACCGTGAAGTTCGATCCCTTCGGGGTTGGCAGCTCGTTTTGTTCTCTTCGAAAAGGTCTTCGCGGTCGTATGGACCGCTCCGTCTAGATAGGGCAGATTCAGGCTCCGGGCATGGCCGGGTTTTGCTCCGATTACTTCACGCACGGCGTGGTCACTGTCGAGGATTGACCGTCCCGTCATTTTGCACTGAACCAGAATGTTCTTGGATTCAGGGCCGAATTCCCGAACGATGACATCGGCACCACCGTCGCGCCCCTTCGGAGTCAGGATCACAGAGTTGGCCTCCCGCCCATAGATTTCGGCAATCAGTGCTTCGAACAACTCCCAGGACAGTTTGAGGGCTTCGTCAATACTGATACGAGTCGCCTTGGTCGGAGCTCCCTCTGGAGCTCCATCGCCAAAAACTTCCGAAAAGAGCTCATCGGCAGAAACCGGTGCGACCGGGATCAGGCCAAGCGAACCGGCCAGAGAGCGCTTATTACCGATCAATTTGTCGAGTCCAAGGTCGAAGGTCGTGAGTTGGGGACGGTTCGGATGGACCAGGAGCGGGATGTGGACCTCCACCTCCTTTTCTTGTCCGATCCGATACGCCCGGTCCGTGGCTTGGTCCTCTTTCGCCGGATTCCAGTGCCGTTCGAGGTGAATGACATGGTTGGCCGCCACGATGTTGAGACCGGCGCCCGCCGCGATCGGAGAGAGGACGCAGATGCCAAATCCGGGGCGATCGCAAAACTGACGGATCAAGCCCAGGCGAGTGTCGTTCGGGCGAGTTTGAGAGGTCGCTTTCGTGTCTCCATTGATGAGGGGAACAGGAATCTTGTAGATTTGCCTCAAATGGGTCACGAGCATGTCCTGCAGGGACTTCTGGATGGAGAAAATCAACGCCTTCTCCCCACGGCTCTGGATCTCATCGAGCTTCTCCAGCAACCACCGAAGTTTTCCGGACTCTGCGAGATATGTCCGTGATGCCCGTTCACTCGACGGAGCGCACGCCAATCCGCCGCCGACGAGGTCCGGATGGAGCGTGATGCGCCGCAGCTCCCACATGCAGGCGAGGTGGTGGTTGGTGCGCTTCTTCTCCGCGTCATCGGGTGAAGTGCTCTTGGCGAGACGTAAGATTTCGTCATAGCGTTCGAGCTGGGATGGCGTCATGGGAATCTTGACCGGACGGAGAGTTTTCCGCGGGAGCCCCTTCAGCTCTTCTTCCTTTGTCCTTCTCAGAATCAGGTTGCTCAGGTAGTCTCGAAGTTGCTGTCCCACTTCGTTCATCTGGGTGGGATCAATCCTGAGGCGCCGGATCCACTTTTCACGAAACTCGGCGAAGGACCCCAGGGCACCGGGCTCGACCGCATCCATGAGACTCCAGAGATCCCCGAGGTGGTTCTCCACCGGAGTTCCGGTGAGAGCGACTCGGAAGAAGGCTTTCAACGATTTCGCCGCGATTGTCTGCAGGGCATTCGGATTCTTGATGTTGTGGGCCTCGTCGAAAATGGTCGCGCCCCAGTCACAACCGGCAAAGGAGAAGCGGAACTCGCGTAAGGTCTGGTAGGTCGTGATGACAAGGGATCCTGGACAATCGAGACTCGCCTCGGTGCCGTCACCGAATTTGAGCCCGTACTCCTCGACCCGACTCCCGTCTGCCGCAACGCGGTCACGGCCGTTTTGAGTGGCGTAGTAGCGACCCAGGTCCGCGGCCGGAATGGCGCAGATCATTCTTGAGAAAGGGAGCCGATCTTCGGGGAATGACTTGAGGGTTTCTTCCTTCCAGTTTTCGACCAGAGAAAGAGGTGCCACCACGAGGCAGGCGGAAGGTTCCTTTCCGGATGCCAGTCTCCATCGCTCATACCAGAGACCAATGAAAAGGAGTGTGCTCAGGGTCTTTCCCAGACCCATGTCGTCAGCGAGCAATGCACCGGCACCCCACGCCGTGTCTCCTGTATTCCAACGCCGGGGCTCGCCTGCTCTCACCGTGTGATTTGCCAACCAACGAATCGCACCGATCTGATGGGGATACGGCTTCCTCGGGAATCCGTCGAAATCTAGTTCCAGACCACAGTCTTCACTCGGATTGAATTCGCCATACGGAACACCCCATCGCAGCTCCTCGTCATTCGTCTCGATCATGGGAACGAGGGGGCCTATGGGCGAATCCGGTGCATCAGCTCCAGTCGATTCGGCGTCGTCCCTTACCCCACTGGTGTCGTGATCTTCCTCGTCCTCTGGTATGTTTCCGTCTTCGTCGAGCCCGTCGAGCCCTTCCGTCGAAGCGCTCCCGGATTCACCTCCAACTGCCTCTTCGTCCTCGCAGGTTTCGCCTTCATCTTCATCCGACCCAAGAGCGTCTGGTTTCTTGTCGAACCAATCGACAGCCTCCCCCAATTCGCCACCTCCTCCGAGATACCCCCCTTTCCATTCTCCGATTCCTACGACCCGGGGAAGAAACTCCACCTCTCCGTGGATGAAAACATGGTCAGCCATCCATGCTTCAGGCTCGCGAAGAAACTGGCTCTTTTCGGAGGCGGGGACTCTTTGTCTGCGGGCAACCGCGCGAGCCGTGGTCGTTTGTTCTGGATCGAGCAGAACGATCTTATTGCCGACCCTGACGATCCCCTCGACTTCATCACCCTCGAGATGGTGCAGGCGTTCTGTCACTTTTCGCCGGAGACTTTCCCACGACTCCGGGCTCGCGCCCCTCAGGAGATTCGCGAACATCGGGGTGAGTTCGACCGAACCGTCGCTGTGTTCAGTCATCGAGATGATGATTTCGCCTCCATCCACGACATCAACATCGGGAGCGCGGCTAAGGTCGATCCTCGTCCCGGATTTGGCCGCCTCACCGAGAGAGAGGAGCAGCCGTAAGTGATCGCTTTCAGTTCGGCTCTCCTGAGCCCGCCATTGTTGAAAGGCTCTCAGGCACGCATAGTGCTCGGGGCTTGGCAGGTAGAACTCGTCTTCTCCCACGACGAGGATGGGGCCCTCGAGCCGCCAACGTGGGACGCTCCTGTCCCTCTCATCGATCACAAAGAGCGCCGCGTCAAAATCACGGAGGTTCGGCACGCTTCGGGAATCGAGACGCAAGCTGCCTGGCCAGATCGGCGGTAGTTCGAAGCGATCTCGTGTCACCTCATCGAGGCGAACTGCGTCATCCGAGGCAATCCAGATTCCCTCGTGGGAAGAGGATGAATCCGCATCACCGCACTCCAGGAGTCGCTGCATCCAGAGGGCCGCCTCGTCTGCCCAATCCGGTCCCCGCCCAGCCAAGGCCTTTTCGTAAATCCCCTGTTTGGTGAAAAAAATGGAAAGTCCGCGCTCACTGCGAGCCCACCCAAACCGGTCCTCTTTAGCAAAGAATTTCATCGAGAACTTATCTCCTAAAGCGTGGCCATTCGATACGCAGTATTCTTCGGAGTTTATCAAGAAACGAGCTCTCCCACTCACCTGAATGCCGCTGATAGATGTCGCATCGATTTTCACTCACCCGAAGAGACCCATCCTCGAATGCCCGAGGAGCCAACTCCCAGAAATTGTTGATCGGGAATCGCCCTTCCCGAAATCCACGAAGACCAAAGTTGTGAGTGCCTTCGATCAAACTGACCCCTCCGGCACATTTCAGGCATACGAAACTCGTCCGCTGCCCGCCGCCTTGACTGCGTGAGGGTTGGAGACTCTGCTTTGTCGCCGTGTCGATGTTTCCGTACAAATCAGCATGGACGACGAGTTTGGCGTCCTCAATCAGGCCACTCGCGAACATCCAAAGTAAGAAATCGCTTCGGCGCTTAAACTGATGCTCGTTCCCTGTCTCACTGAGGCTATCCTTGAGCAGGCGGATGAACTCTTTGATATTCAGTCCAGTCAGCGCTTTCACCGCTGCTTTGCGTTGATCCTGATTAGCCCAGCCCCACCAACGTTCGCGTTCAGCCAAATTCAAAGTTCTCGGATCACAAGCGAAGGGAACGAGTTGTCTGCTCCAGGCGGGCTCCCAGAGTTCCTTTGCTTCCTTCATAACTCGCTCCACAAGAATCTCGACTGCACAACTTCCGAGCGTGCGACCGTGTCGGAATCTGGTCTCCTTGGAATTCTCAATCTCCCGAAAAAGCTCTCGATTGACCTCGAAGAGACGGATCGCACGCAATCGTCGGAGCAGGACAGATTGGAAGAGCATCTCACGAAATAGTGAAGTTTTCGGAATGGCAAAACGATCAGCTAAATTGTCGACATTTTCTCCCTCCTGCCAAAAACCCGCGACACGATTCGGTCCATCCAAATCGAAAAGTATTCCCGCTTTTTCTTTCCAGATCCGGGATGACTCGTCACGCGAAACTTTCTCTTCAGCTTGCCACGCCTTAACCAACAGGTGGGCGACGTAGCGAAGGGCGGCGATTCGGTCGAACTGAACAAAAAAAAGGTTCGTCACATCACGGCGGCGGGATGGGTGCCACCTTCGACCGTCTGTTCCCAGCACTGATTCCGCAACCGTATCGTCAAGCTCACAAAGCCACTCGTCTGATCCTGTGGTTCCCAAGTGTAGAGAGTAGAGTCGCAGCAGGGTCCACTCGCGTCGTGGGACATTCGTTGCGTCCCACCAGCTCCACCCGTTCTGTCTGGATGTCTGCAGACGATGTCTCAACTCTTCGACGCGGTTCTTCATATTCTCAGCGCCGGCTCCGTCGCAGTCAGGAGTGATCTCCTGTAGCTTCAGGATCGAGGCCAGGGCATGACTACCCGACAGCCGCGGGTTCCGTAGCGGCCTCAGCTCATAAATCTCGTTGGCAGGTAGCCTAGGGTTCATTTTCCTTGAGACGATTAATCAGCTTCTGGGTCTTTTCGCGCATCTCCGAGACCTTTTCCCCCAGCCCTTCGAGGTCTTTCTTTTCGGCAGAGGCCAAGGTGAATCGGATGTCGATTCGCCGATCTGCCGAATTAGCATTCGGCCTTCCTTCGACCTGAGGCTCCGACGAGGGGATTCCCGTGGGTCGAGTCTCGGCGTAGCCACTCGCTGAGATAAGAGGTTTCTCCCCACCGATTCCGGTCGGGTCGGCGGTCTTCAGGTCCTTCAAAGGCGCGCAGTTGCCGGGTAGCTCCGTCCAGAATTTCCAAAGCGAAATCGCCCGATAGGCGCTCAGACCCCAGTTGCCCATTTCTTGCCGGTTCGTGACGGCGTCCGTGTGTCCCTCGATGAAGACGGTGTCGAGTAAGACAAGATTTTCAGGGCGTTGCAGAGCCGCCAATAGGGCGGTTCCAATCGCATCGGCCGTAGTATGAAACTGCTCCTGAATCTCGAACTTACCAAGCCCGAAGGAAAGGGCCTGTTCTGGAATTCGGAGAACAGATCCGTTCTCGGCGACGATGACTTCGATTCCCTTTTCCTTCAGATCCTTCTGCACGCCCTCCAACAATGCGGTGAGACTCTGTTCGCGAAGGCTGACACCGCTCAGAGCGCTGTCGATCGCATCCTGGGTCTCTTTGATCTCCTCCAGGCTGCCCAGGAGTTCGACCAGGGTGAGTTTGATCCGTTTGGTCTCCCGATCCAGCTCCTGCTGCTTGCGATGAAGTTGAATCATCATCACGATCAAAGCCAAAATGAAGATCGCGAGCAGACTCGCCATGAGGTCGGAAAAGGAAAGTAGGAAAGGGTTTTCCTCCTCCCCGTTTCGCGGCTTTGTGCTGGCTCGTGATCCGAACATGTTCCTTACGAGCGATTTTCGTTAAATTCGCTAAGTGCTCCTTCGAGCGACTCCACTTGCACGGAGAATTTTTGCAGGCTCTCTTCAACAGCCTTCACCCAGTTGTTCATGTGTTCCTGAGTCACACCCTCGACGGTTTGTCCGTAGGCTTCGATTAATTCTTGCAGACGATCCCGCATGGTCATGAGGCCCGTTTCCACCCCCTGGAACCAGAGCTTCTGATGCTCAATGAGAGTTACATAGGCGTCGCGGGCCGCCTCGGCACCGGTCTTCATCGAGGCGCCAGCCAGTTGGAGACCGCCTCCAAGCTTTTCAATGGAATCCGGAATGGGTTCCAGGCTTGCGGCGGCTCTCTCGCTTGAAGCAGCCGCTCTTTCCGCGGAGGCGGCGGACTCCGCCTGCAACTCGGAGGCGATCTGAAACTGGCTGCCAAAGGCCGAGAGGGAGGCACCCGCCGATTCCAGACTTTCTGCGGACCGGCTGAGGGATTCCCCAATGGTCTCGACCTGGGCAAATTTTTCGGCGGCTTCCGCCACGGCCTTTGCGAGCGACTCGGTTTGAGTCAGGAGACGTGTGGCCCTTAGCTCATCATTTTCGGCCTGACGCTCCGCTTGCTGTTGGAAAACTTCAGGAGTAGTCGCGAGGATCTCTTTCAGTTCGAGAAGCGGCTGCCCCAGTGACCCGATGATCTGTGCCGCGTCCCTGATTACATCCCGGGTCTCTGGCAGTTTCTCACCGATCTCTTCAAACTGTTTGGCCACCGCGACATTGCTGGTGGCAGCAGACTCCTGTGCCTCGGCCGCTTCGGCATTGCGTTGGGCCGACAGTTCGAAGGTCTCGCGCATTGCGCTCAGTTTCACGGCCGCATCGTCCAGCGCCACAGCGGCACTGCCAAGGGCGGTGACCACAGTCTCGTGTCCCTCGAGCCGCTTGACTGCACTTTCGACCGACGATTGGGTTGTCTGGACAGCAGCATTGAGTCCCGTTACGACGGATTCGAAGCCGGAAACGGTTGCCTGGAGCTGGGCATTGGCACCACCAAATTCGCTCTTGAATCCCTCGCCCATGTCCAGGATCGCAGTCTTGAGATTGTCCAGCTCTTGGGTCAGCACCTCGGACATCAGCTTGGCGCTCTGCTCGCCCAGATCCTGCGCTTGGCCACCGAGAGCCTCCTTCACTGCCTCTGTGACACTGGTCCCGATCCGATCCAGCGCCTTCTGCATCTGCTCTCCGATCGCCACCGCCAAGCCTTTCAGTTGCTGTTCGGACTCAATCGAAGACCGCTGAAGGTCGATCATGCTTTGCTCGGGAAGATAACGCGGAACGAGACGATTGAGACGGTCCTGGAGGCGACGGATTGGCCAACGCGCCCCTCCCTCAAGAAACTTTTCGAGGATCATGAAGACCAGGCTGGTGGCCACCCCCCAGACCGAGGTTGAGAAGGCCGTGGCACTACCCTGAATCAACGGCAGGATACTGGAATTGAGATCCTCGATAGCGGACCCTTCGAGTTTAAGTGCACCGATACCCAAGGCGAGACCCACAAAGGTTCCAAGAACCCCGATCCCTGTCAAAATCCCTGGGGTTGCCATGAAGAGTCGGTTCCCGATGATCCTACGGGCAAGACTCGATTCGTTGAAGACTTCCTCGGCACTTCCGGTGCGCCTCAGTTCACGTTCAAGTGACGCGCCCGGCCGTGGAACTTCGACCAGCAACTCATCAAAGGCGTGCGCCAAAGAGCCGTTTCTCTTCACCCATTCCGCCCTGATCTCTTCAAAACGAGTGGCACCCCCTGGTTTGGGCAGCCCTCGTTCGAACCTACGGGTCCGCGAGAAAGAAAGCGCCGTCACGATCAAGGCCCAGACGAAAACAACCGCACCGAGCCACCAAGTGGCAAGGATGAAGAGGTCCGTTAATCCTTGGAGAAATGCCTCGCCGTTAGCCATCGATTGAATGGCGTCGAAAAAACTATACTGGCTTGGCAAGAGAGAATCCCAATTCATGAGTCACGGCGGCCCTCTTAGTTGAAGGTTAGAGCCCACCTTGTCAATCGTTTCGGTTCAATCACCTGAATCAGGTGCCGTCAGCCCCCAGAGAGCACCAGGGCTCATTTCAAAAATCGTCTCAGTGTGACCCCACGGCGGTCCCACCCCTGAGTTATTGTAATAGTTTTCCTCTGTGATTGAGAGCCACATTGCCGCGACCGCGAAGACGGATTTTCGTTGCGCCATCTCTTGTCTCCCGCTAAACCCTCGGTGGGCCCTCCACACGAGACACAAACATCGGGCCCGGGAAAATCCCGCCATTGCTCCCTGCCTCCGAAACAAACCCACCTGCCAGCGGTCCCCCCAGTCTGACGAACAATCGACCTTTCATGAAGATCTCCACCATCCTTGACCACATCGACAGCGGCCACATGGCCCTCCCAGAATTCCAGCGCGGCTACGTCTGGAACCGGGAGCAGGTCCGTGGTCTCTTCGATTCCCTCTATCGTCGCCACCCGGTCGGCGGTCTCCTCGTCTGGGCGACCGAATCCAAGAGCGCAACCCACCGGGGTGATGGAGTTCTCGCGGCCGGCGTCGTGAAGTTGCTCCTCGACGGACAGCAAAGAATGACATCACTCTACGGAGTCGTTCGCGGAAGACCACCGAAGTTTTTCGACGGCAACGCGCAGGCCTTCACCGGCCTCCGCTTCCACCTGGAATCTGAGAGCTTCGAGTTCTACCAGCCGGTGAAGATGAAGGACGATTCGCTTTGGATCGATGTGACGGAACTGATGAAGAAGGGCACCGCCGGACTCGGAGAGTTTGTTACCCGCTTGAGCGCCGATCCCGTCCACGTCACCCGCGTTGGCGACTACGTGGCGCGTCTCAGCCGTCTTCTTGGCGTCACTGACATCGACCTTCACATCGAGGAAGTGACGGGTGCCGACAAGTCGCTGGATGTCGTGGTCGATATCTTCAACCGGGTCAACAGTGGCGGCACCAAGCTCTCCAAAGGCGATCTCGCCCTCGCGAAGATCTGCGCCGAATGGCCCGAGGGACGCGACGCGATGAAGGCCAAACTGAAGGACTGGGCCAAGGCGGACTTTCACTTCAACCTCGACTGGTTCGCGAGCCAGGCCGGTTTCAGGTGCTTCACGGCAGTCGGGGAGTTCAGACGGTATGTGCAGGACGAGATGGCGAGTTGATGAGGAAATCTAGAAATGAGTCAACTGCCTGGGTCGATATCAAGGTAGTCAAAGAAGCCCTCCATTAAGAGTTTCTCCTGAATTCTTTCACCAAGATTGCGGCATCTTGAATTCATGGACGCATATGCTCGCACGAGCATCTCTTTAACCACCCCATCTTTGTAGGCCCACCGCATTTCATTCGAATCGAGGTAAACTAGCTTACTTAGAAGTTCTAGCACGCTTGGCAGCTTATCAGGGTCCCTGGAGAACTCTTCAAGTTTATCAAACAGCAAAAATGCCTGGGGAGCTCTCGCGAGATAGCGCGTCGCATCGAGTGCGAGATCGATTCGCCACTGGAACGGAAAGCAGTCACATTCCACCCAGTCAAGAAACTCCTCTAGTTCTCCACTGAATCCGGAAGCCAGTTCGGGGCTTGCTTCAACGGCTTCTTGAATCGCCGAAAATCTCCTGCGCCCGAGCTTCATGACGCGGGAGACAAGGGGTTGTTCCTCCGCACTCGCGACATCCCGAAACATACTAGCAATCTGACTGATCAGTTTCCTTCGACTGGATTCATCTGCTGTAGAAAAATACTCATCCAAAAGACGATCCGCATCTGACTCAGGTAGAAAGTTATTCCAAAAATACCACGATAAATGATAGCCGAATCGAAATCCGAAATCGCGGGTTCGATGATCCGTCTTTTCATCGATTTCTGAGAAATCTCGAAGACAGCGCATTGATTCTTCAAGGAGACCCGGAACACGCTCCAAAAGTTGGGGACTTGGTTGGTCGTAACACATATGTGATACGATTAAGATGAATTCCAAATCCTTAGAATCCTGTCGAAATCCTAATCTTGTTACCTCTTTCACCATATCAGGAAAAAGATATGCCATGAGTCGAAGCCGTGCTCCGGCAACCGCATAAATTTCCTCGCACTCTACTTTCTGTTTCAAAGACGTATTCGCCATATCAAGCGCCCACGAGGATGGTTCTAGGGATGCACCAGATTCCTTCTGTCGATGAGTTAGCCTAAGAAGCGCTTCGAATGCAATGCCGGATGCCGAATTAATCGCAGTCGTGTACCAGTCGTGAAGCCATGACCGGCCAGCAGTTTGTGTTGATCGGTGTCGGCAGTCGAGCAACCCGGGAAGCAGAGACTTCAACTCTCGCTCGTAGTCCTGCCATTTGAACTCCTTTGACTCCAAAGCCGTTGAAATAAATCGCGCGACGGCCAGGCGAGGCCAATCCCAGACTCTCAAAAGTTCATTTTTGCTTCCCTCTTTAGTCAATGCCTCATCTCGCGATTTTTCCGCGCATTCCATTAGCTTCAGGCAGATGGGAAATATTATTCCATGGTCGAAGAACTGAGTGGCATTGGACTCGCTCGATTCAGATTTTCCTATCCGATCTGTCGCCCGATCAATGATCCGCTCTAAAACAGAAGGACGGCTGATGTTTGTCCACCACTGCGATTCCAAAGAGAATCTAGCGGGATTGTTGAACACCAAATCTGAGAAGGTTGTGGCGAGCGCCCGCTCCGACTCTTCCCTCCACCATTCACTCCTATTTCTCTGCTGTTGAGACGGCTTCCAGTCATTCAGAGTGCCCCACAAGACTGAGATCTCCATTTCTGACAGCTGCGCTTCCGTAAACGGGGATGCCTCGCGGATCTCTCGAAACTCGACCGTACCACCACTCCATGAACCATCGTATTCGGGCGCTTGTCCCGCCTTCTCAATCAGATTCTTATAAAACTCAAGTTGCGGTGTATCGAAAAGGTTCGCAAATGGAGCCAACTGATCTCGGAAAAATCGCTTTCGATACTTTTCGTCTTCATCCAATGTTCCGGTCTCAGTGAGTGGGCCAGAATGAATCGTTTCACAAATTATCTCAACCTGAGATTCATTGAGAAAGGCCGTCCCAAAATCTTCTGAGAAACGCTCCACCATTTCCGCAAACTCGCTCTCGTGCTTGTGATCGATACGGTTAAAATAGACGGCCCTAATAAGAACCTCTTCCCGGGCCCAATCGAGGGAGGCTGCCGGGTGGACGGAATATATCTTCCAGCGGAGACGGCGGAACAAATGCCAAGGATCAGAACGGAGCATTCGATCGACTCGTTCTACGTCGAGACCACGGCTAAAAACCAGATCGACTGCCGCGTAAAGACGATGGGACAGGGTGGTCTCGATCGAGAATTCATTCGCGGATCTAGAAGTGAAATCCCTAAGCCAGAAGGTCCCCGGGTTATCAAAATCCGGCCCCCACTCCTCGAGTTGATTCTGTGGAATCGATAACGTGTCTCGGTCATCGTCGGTCCTCTGGGATGCAGCCCACTTTTGTAATGCTCGAAAAGCGACTTCGGCCGATTCGTGCGGGAGGACCTCGCAAACCTTTGAAAAAACCTCACTATCGATTTCCAGTAATCTGGACTCATCTACTCGAGACAGCTCCTTGGGGGATAATCCCGCCGTTGCAAGAAAGAGATTATTTAGGGCATCTAACGCGGTGGCGTGGTTGTTCGTCTCGATCCACTTCTTTAAGACCTCTTCGAGCCAAAGGATGTTCGAGAATCTGGGGGCTGAGGCAATCACGCAGACAATGGCCGAGACTAAATGTATGGACATTTGATCTTGGATCTTCGCAATTACTCGGAGAACTTGATCGAGGACGACAGGGTTCGGCGTAAGTTTTAGACGCAACAATGTGCGGGTTACGTCAACGGGCGCAGTTTCTGCGATGTTGTAGAGTCCGGTAAGTGGCAAGCTATAGGGATAGGTTTCGCGTCCTTCAAGGTCGATAATCGTTGTGGGTAAGCGATCAAAGAAGCCCGCCCGCTGGAGGATTGGAAGCCACCTCGGATCACGAAGCTCCCGGAAGAACATAAGGTCCCATGGGTTGCCTTCTTCAATCAAATCGACGAGGACATCAGGTTGAGGGCATGAATCAAGAGAGTGGGCCTCCTGTCGGATTCTGTTCAATTTTTCACGCAGGCTCATAAGATAGAAGCATTCGGATCGAAGCCAGGATTAATTGAGGACGGTGTCGGGAGAGATTGATGCACTGAGTAAGGAGGTAGTCCGTTCAGGTCTGAAAGGATTTTGCAAAGCCCTTTGTGATCTCTATCGAGCTTTTTGTAAGACACTCTGTCAATTAGACCGAAGGTTTTTGAAGTATCGATCTCCGAGGATTTGTTCACTCCGACAAGGTGAACGTGTTTTTGTGATCGAAGCCGCTCAAGGTCACGGTCGTCGAACTGGTTAATAACCAGTTTGATTCCCGGTTCGTAAAGCTTTGTTCCAATGAAAAGACAGGGGATGTTGAGGAGGATTTCGCGCCACCATGACGCGAGGGGTGCGCCATGGCCAGAGTAATACCTGTTGTAATCCGACCGCTTAAGGATTATCTCCCTCTCCCAAGTGGGGTTGTTTTCGTCAGCGTAACCGTGAAGTGCTATGAGCTGTGGTTGATCGCTGAGTAGGTCGCTAAGTGACCGCGGAAAATTTACAGCGGGATGCGGATAAAGGTAAAAGCGTCTAGCTTCGCGATCTTCATGGCGTAGCCGAAAGGCATGTGGTAGTTGATCATCATAATTTAGGGTTGCAAAGCCCTTTACTGGAAGAAAGGCGATCTGTTCATAAATTCGTGCCGTCCATTGGAAGGAATCGCCGTAGGTTTCTCGAATTGCAGAAAAATATTGATTGGTGTTTCCTTGCAGCGCATCGAAAACGTCCTGGGTGTAGTCCCAGAAATGTTGTTCCTGCTTTTTTTCAATCCCTACGAGCGATCCCAGCTTTTCCTCTAGTTTCTCAATGCTCGCTATAAAGCGACTTGAAGGCCCTGAACCAATTACTGCGAAATATCCCTCGAGGCCTACATTGCGAAGCTGACTGATGCATCGTTCGTTAATGTCGCAGTGTGAGGGCATTGGATCTCTTTCGAGTTTTTCTCTGACGAGCTGCTGCTCAATAATACTGCCGAATGTATCCGTAGGCCTTCTCAAAGAGTTCCTGATCAGTGTGAAGCTGGAACTTCCTCAAAGTTGAGCGTAGCGCCTTCTGCACCTCGCGCTCCCCGGCGGAGGTGGCCTGCCAACCGTCGAAGCGAATCTGCCGCACGATCGCATCGATGTCGGCGACGAGACGCTCGACGATGACGTGCGTGCTTTTGTTTTTCACTTCGTTGAACAGCTCCGTGAGCGCGGCGATGGCGCGGTCCTGTTCCTCCTCGGGATCGACCCGGTTCTCGGCCTCGACGACTTCCTTGGCGATCTCGAGGATTGCCTTGAGGAATTCCAGGCTGTTGAGCAGCCCCTGTTCGTGGCGCTCTCGCACCTTTTCGAGTCGTTCGCCGAGTTCGGTGAATTTGGGGTTGCCGGCGTGCTTGCGGAGCCGGGCGATCAGTTTGATCTCGACTTCCTTGGCCTTCTTCGAAGGGTTGGCGTCGCCGAGGATGCCGTCGAGAATGTCAGCGTCGAGGACGAGGGCCTCAATGTCGTCGCGCACCGCTTCGACGTGGACGTTCTCGTTGATGAGTTCGATGGTCTTGGCGCCGAGCCGATGCCAGAGCAGTTTTCCGTTGCCGCTCACCGGCTTCACCGATTCATAGACCTGAGTCAGCCATTTGTAGTCCGGCGCATAGGCTCCGAGACAGGGGTCGGGGGAAAGGGCCTCCCAGATCGTGCCGAGCACGCTGTATTCGCCAGCGAACTTGTCGCGGGTGGCGTTGTCCGGCAAGCATTGCTGGGCTTCCATGAGGCCTTCGTAGCCTCCCACGCTGCGGTCCACACCGGGAAAGAAGGCCAGGCACTTCTGCACCTGCACTGGCAGGGCCTTGCGCAGCTCGTCGATGTTGCTCACGACCTGCTGCACCGCCTTCTCGTCGAAGTCCAGGGCCTGGGCCACGTCGTCGAAGATGCCGATGTAATCCACGATGAGACCGTGGGTCTTCATCTGGCCGTAGGTGCGGTTCACCCGGCAGATGGCCTGGAGGAGATTGTGATCCCTCATCGGCTTGTCGAGGTACATGGCCTGGAGGATCGGCGCGTCGAAGCCGGTGAGCAGCTTGCTCGTCACGATGACAAACTTCAGCGGATCGACTGGATCGCGGAAGCGGTCGAGCAGTTTCTCCTCGGCGTCCTTGTCGCGGAGGTGGACGCTCCATCCCGGCGGATCCTTCTGCCCCGAGCTCATGACGACGGCGCTGGCCTCGGGGCCGATGATCTCGTCCATCACCTGCTTGTAGAGCACGCAGCATTCGCGGTCGAAGCACACCACCTGCGCTTTGAAGCCGTTCGGCTCCACCTTGGTCTGGTAATGCTGCACAATGTGCTCCACCACGGCCCGCACGCGTTCCGGGTTCTTCACCAGCACGGCCATCTTCGCGGCGCGTTTCGCGAGATCGTCGCGATCCTGCTCGCTCATGTCGTCGGTGATCTGCTTGAAGGCCTCGTCGATGGCCGCCTTGTCGATCTTGAGCTTCACCGTCGGCGCTTCGAAGTGCAGCGGCAGCGTCGCCTTGTCGCGGATGGAATCCTGGAACGAATAGCGGCTGAGGTAGCCCGCGCTGTCCTCGTCCGCGCCGAAGGCCCAGAAAGTGTTGCGGTCGGCCCGGTTGATAGGCGTGCCGGTCAGGCCAAAGAGAAAGGCATTCGGCAACGCCTCGCGCATCTTGCGGCCCAGGTCGCCCTCCTGCGTGCGGTGCGCCTCGTCCACCATCACGATGATGTTCTTGCGGGCGTTCCATTCGCCCGTGGCCTCGCCGAACTTGTGGATGGTCGTGATCAGCACCTTGCGCACGTCCTGATTGATCAGCCGTTGCAGTTCCTGCCGGTCGCCCACGCCCACCATGTTCGGCACGTCCGCCGCGTTGAAGGTGGCGCTGATCTGGGTGTCGAGGTCGATGCGGTCCACCACGATCAGCACCGTGGGATTGCCCAGCCTCGGGTGCATCCGCAACTTCTGCGCGGCGAAGACCATCAGCAGGCTCTTGCCGCTGCCCTGGAAATGCCAGATGAGGCCCTTCTTCGGATACCCGGCCACGACGCGGGCGATCATCTTGTTCGTCGTCTCGTATTGCTGGTAACGGCAGATCACCTTGATGCGCCGGTGCTTCTTGTCCGTGGCGAAGAGGGTGAAGTTCTGCAGGATGTCCAGCACCACGCCGGGCCGCAGGAGACTTTCCACCGTCTTGCGGACATGGCCCAGGTTGCCCTCCTCCTGATGCTCCTCATCGCGCCACGGCCCCCAGAGGTCGATGGGCATGCGGATGCTGCCGTAGCGCAGCACGCGGCCTTCCGTGGCAAAGGAGAAAACGTTCGGCACAAACATGGCCGGAATCTCCTTCTCGTAGATCTCGTTCACCTGATACGCCCCGTCGAACCACGTCACCGCGCTGCGCGTTGGCGTCTTCGCCTCGCCGATCACCAGCGGCAGTCCGTTCACCAGAAAGACCACGTCGAAGCGCTTCACCACGGTGCCCGTCTGGTAGGTCCACTGGTTCGTCACCGTCAGCCGGTTCTTCGCGGGCTGGGTGAAATCCACCAGCCGCACCGCCACATGCTCGCCGTTCGGGCCAAAGGGCATCGTCTTCTCCCCGCGCAGCCAGGCCATGAAGTTCTCGTTCGCCCGCACCAGCCCGTCGCCCTGCACGGAGAGCAGGATGGCCCGGAGAGCGTAGATCACCTCGTCTGCACGATCGGGTTGTTCAGCGATCTCGGGATTCAGGGCGATGAGCGACTCCCGCACCCAGGGCTCCACCATGACTTCGCCGGGTTGACGGGGTAGCACTGTGGCAGGCTCGTAGGTCCAGCGCGAAGGCTTGAATTCCTCGCCCAAGGAACCACTCCAGCCCGCAGGTGGGCCTTCGCTAACGAGGGATGAGCCTGAGCCGCTACCGAGGCTGGTTGCGGCGTCGAGGATCATCTGCTCGACGGTATTGGATTCGTTGAAGCCCATGGTCAAAAGTCAGCGGCGCTGAGGTAGGAGGAGCCGGTTTGGTGCGCGTGACGTTTGATTCGTGATACTACCTGAGGAAGAGTCATGATCCCCCGCATTATCAGGGTGAAGATGTGCCCCGAATCCAGTAACAACATCGGCGTGCGTTGCTTTGACGCAGCCAGCTTAGCGCCCTCATTAAAGCCGGAGAGGGAAACAAAAAGACCCATCGTGTTGTCTGCCTTCGATTCGATTTTAGCCATGAAGATGTCGATGTCGGGTGATCCGATTGGAGCATTGACCAGCTTTGCTTCGAGGAGGAATGTCGTTCCTTCGATTGTAATTGCGCCGTCAATTTGACGACCAGCGGCCTTGTAGCCGGGCCTCGCATCAAGCTCGAAGAATATGGCGAGATCATAGAGCCATTTCTCAAATTCATATCCACCTGGCTGTGTTCCGATTTTTGGAGTAAGCGCGTTCAGATCGGATTGAAGCTTTTCCAGCGACTGCATCGCAGCTAGTAGCTGTGATGTCTGTTCCCGTGCAGTTTGCCTTCGCTTCTCTGCTGCCTTTGTTTCACTTATTGTCTCGTTCACCGCAGAGACAACAACTCTGAGTCGATTTATTGCTTCGACTGCTTCGGGTATCCGTTCCTTCGTATCTTCCTTTCGCTCGAGGTCTGGGAAGTGCCTCATTTCGGCGAGCGATCTCGCCATCGCCAAGATCGCGTTCTGACCCTTCTCGTCTTTGACGAGCCTTGGCCAGAGCCAGTTAATAAAATCACGCTTAGATTGGTCGGCCTGCCATTGAGCCAGTATTGACTCTGAGATCTGATGCTGAATCAAGAACATCCGCAAACTCCCCTTGAACCAGATCGCCTTGAGAAGGGCGTCCTGGGTCAATTCCACAAAAGCTGGTGAAAGCTTTTTATTCATTGCGTCAGCTCCACGGTGTTGGATTTGGTAAAATTCATCGTGAATGTCCTCCAAGTAGGTTTTCAATGCTGGCGGCTATAACACTGCGCACCTGCGCCGAATTGGCCGCTGCTGCTCTCTGCGCTGTGGAAATCGTGGAGAGCTTTTCCGCGATTCCGTCCTGTTTACGACGCGATGGAAGTGGTATCTGAATTTGTCTCAACTCACCGATGTTGATACCTTTTACGGCAAGACCGGTGATGCGGGACTGAATTTGTCTCTCAACAAATCGCGACTCTAAAACAGCTCGCAGGTAACCACGGTTGTGTTCGGGAGCTATCGAGAGTCTCGCCGTATCCTGTGTAATGTTTGCACCATCAAGCGACGGTGGGACTTCGGCCATTCTGCCGATTGTGCCGCGAATTGAAATGATGAGGTCTCCGCTCTTTAATCGCGACCGCTTATACGGAGCTTCAATTTCCGGGGTAGTTTGCAGCAAATCTCCTTCGCGAATAAAACCGTCAGGAAAGTCGCGGACTTTGACGACGGGGATTCCATTCTCAATTCCAAGACCTGGCATTAGGATACCATAACAGATCGGTCTGCCTTGCTCGATCGCAGAGTCCAAAGGAGCAAGTGCGTGGGACTCTGAATACTCGTGGGCGATTGAATCAAGGAGTCCCTGCCGATATTCCAAGAGTGACAATTCAAGCCCATCATTCGCACCCAGGCTTGCATCCACCGCCCAGAGGATTTCCGCGATGCGCCGCTGCTGGTCGAGCGGCGGGAGGTCGAAGGTCTCCAGCTTGAGCGTGGTCCAGTTTATGGTGGGTGAGAGCGAGCCCACGGAAATCTCGACGGCGCGGTTCATGAAGCGGTCGCTCATCATGAGGAAGGGCAGGAACTCCGGCAGCACCTTATCCGGCCTGGCCCGAATGACCATGGCATGTGCGGAGCAGATGCCGCCGAACTCCGCCACGGCCAGCTTCCGCTGATAGGCGCGGCGTTTGCCAAAGATGATGTCGCCCTTCCGAAAGCGCAGCTTGCCACCGATGACATCGCTGCCCTTCCCCCAGCGCCGGATGTGCAGGCACTGCGGGTCCAGATGCTCCAGCCCCACATAAATCTCCTCCTGCGCATCCTTCGGCTCCGCCCGTTCCCCGATGCTTTGAGCGAAGTCACCGAAGGCCATGCGCTTCCAGCCCGTGCGGTCGAAGAGCGGGAGGGAGGCCCAAGCGGGGTTTGACTTGAGGGACCCAATTAATGGAGCAACGGATGTCATCAGTTTTCAGAGTCGGGTTTGATGTCCACCTTCTCCACGCTATCGACATTGAAGCTCACTGACTGCTCTCGAACCACCGGTTCGGTTCCCGACCAGTCGAAGACCCCGAATCCAGTTTTTCCGTGTGGCCACTTGTCGCCAAAAACGTCAGGAAAATGCGGAGGCGTTAGTTCGACGGGTTCACCCGGAGTGATCCATGTATCTGACGGGCAGAACGGGACGAAGAATTGAAACCGATAATTCGCTGTGGCCAAGATACACCAAAGGAAAGGCAGCTTCGCATCGCTTTTCCGTCGGAGCAAAAACACTTTACCGTCGCAATAAGGGTTTGGCCCTGGTGTAAACGCAAACAGCACGGGAAACATCGAAAGGCTCGCATTCACGCGGGACATAAGCCATTCGATAGTCGGTTGGCATTCGCTTAAAAGCTCTGGCGGGCAAATCGAGCAAGCCACTTTCAACAGAGCTTTCGCAGCCCTCAAAGGCACATGCGCTTGGGCAGGAGTGGGAACCGGAATCTTGAAGGTGAACGGGCCATCAAAGTTTAGAGATGACTCCAGCTCCTCTCCAATGATTCCAATCTCGAGACCCTTCTCGCCCATCTCGATACGAATGTCCTTGTTCTTGTAAGTCGGCACACCGCCCTTACCCCTTATTTGAGATACAGTGCGCATCGGACCAAACCACTTGGAAAGGTGATCCTCGTATTCGTCGGCCAGTTTTTCATTACAGGCATCGCACTCATTTTGGGAGACGAGCGATTTGTTTCCAAGGAACTCGGGGACCGCATGGGCAACTTTACGGAATGTGACGTTTGGCTTTCCAAGTCCGCAAAACCGACAAATGCGGTCTTCTATGCCTTGTTGGTCCGCTAACTTGATGTGACGGCCCACGGTCAGTTCGCTATCGAAGACGATAGAATAGTGCTGGTCATAGAAACCCACGGCGTCGTTTTGCTCCTTCGAAAGATTCATTTGGCTGAGATGAGAGTGTTGAGCTGTATCAGAACGGATCCAGCACTTTGAACCCAATGTGCCAGGGCATTCGGCAGCGCCGTGATGACCGACTCAGTCGCTGCGTCGGTCTGGGCCTGCATAACCGCTTTTGCTGGTTCATCCCGCTTCTCAACCCGCTCCCCGATGCATTCGGCAATCTTGCCAAACTGGAAGCGCTTCCAGCCGCTGCGGTCGAATTCCGGCAACTCCGACCAAAGAGGGTTGGGCCGGAGATGTGAGAGGGTTGAATCGGTGAAAGCCATGCGAGTCGAAAGTCCTTGTCCGCTCATACGGCGTCCTGTTGCCACTCCAAACGGCGGATAAGTCCCTTAAAATGCGACCACCTCTTAGTGAGATGCTGAAACCGCCCGGCCACGATCCCGGCACTGACGCCAATCTGCTTCGCAAGGGCTTTGATCTCCTCGGCGGATTTTGCCCGCTGGATCACCTGATCAAACTTCCTCGGGACCAGCATCTCCGCCGCAAACTCGTCGGCACATTTTTCGGCGGGATCGTCCTCGTAGCGCTTGCCATCATCGAGATAGGTTTCCTTCTTGCTGTCATTGAGGATGTGGCTGGCCTCGTGGAAGAAGGAGAACCAGAATTTGTCTTCGGCCTTCCCCCGCAGATTCAAGAGCAGCATGGCCTTGGTCGGCGTGAGCCACTCGGCGGCTCCGCTCCAGGGCGCTCCCTTGATCTCAGGCACAAGAACGCAGGCCACCCCGGCCTCGGCGCAGAGACGCTCCATCTTCGGAACGAACTGCTCGGGTGTCAGCGTGGTGAATCCACGGATGGTCTGGAGGTTGGCCGCGAAGGTCTTCTTGTCATAGGATCGACAGACGATCTCGCGGGCCCGCATCTGGCCGAGCCGCAGCCATGCCGACGTGGGGCCTGGACTGGAGGCGAAGAAGGTCGAACGACGCGCCGCAGCGGCTGGCTCCTCCCACACGGCGCGCCACGCAGCGGTCGAGCTGACGCTGTAGAAGCGCAGCACTTCCCGCAGGAGCACGACTTTTTCCTCGCAGGGAGGAATGGCACCACGCTGGACCAACTCCCGGGTGGGAATCGCCTTGAGCCAGTCGAGGTGTTCCTCCAGCTCCCGTTTCTCGTCTAGCTTGGCGAGCTGCTCGCGGTATTGGGCCTCCAAATTGTTCCAGAAGGCAGCCGGCGTGCCGGTGACGAGTTCGAGGCGGTTGGCCGTCTCGTAGGTGATGGGCTGCTCGCCCTTGAAGATGCGATTCAGGGTTTGCACGGTCAGACCAGTGCGATTGGCAAGGTCGCGCTGGGTCATGCCAAGGCTCTCCATCGTCTCCTCCAGGGTGGCTCCCGGGGGGATGGCGTAGTCCGGCTCGAACGGATTCTGGCGTTTGGCTTTCATGGGGGTCGGGAAATTCAATGGGGATCGTCGATCTCGATGATCTCGATCGCAGTTACTGCGTCCCAGTCGAGGCCACCGTCCGCCCTGCGGGGAACGGGATCGTCGGCGGGGATAAAAAACAACCGGTAGGGCTGGTCGAGGTCGACACTAAGCTGGCCTTGGCGGTCACCGGTCATTTCATGGCATCGGGCGGGAGGGAGTCGGGAGATTTGTCCAAGATGGTCTGCGGCACTGAGTTCCAGCAACCGTTGCTGGAGCTTCTTGGCCCGAGCCACTCCGAAGACTTTCTGAATCTCCCTTGCGGAGGAACACGTCTTCTGGAGCTTCTTGGAGCGAAAGAATACCTGCATAGCCCGAATGGGTCAAAACAATTCACATGGCTTGTTCATGTTTTTGAAGGTCGAAGTCGCACTTTGATTGGAAAGTCACACCTTCATTTCCCAGAAAGGAGGGTTTGGAGCGAGTCCCGGAGGGCATCCGAGCTTTCCAGCCACTTCGCGAGCGCATCGGGCAGGGCGGTGGTAGCGGTCTCGGCGGCGGCATCGGTCTGCGCCTGCGTTTCACCGCCGACATACAGCGGGATGCTCAGATTGCCCTCCTTCGCCCGGATCTCCGCTATGGGCACGACGCGGGTGAAGCCGGGCTCGTCCTTGAAATCCTGATAGGCGCGGACGACGCGCTGGAGGTGCTCGTCGGTGAGGAAGCTCTGGGCACGTTCGCGGGTGACTTCGTTCACCGCGTTGATGAAGAGAATTTTTCCGCGCCGGGCTTTGGGTTTCTGCGTGCGGCAGACGACGACGCAGGCTTCCATGGGCGAGTTGTAGAAGAGGTTCGGACCGAGGCCGAGGACGCACTCGATGAGGTCGGCCTCGATGAGCTTGCGGCGCATCTCCGCCTCTTCTTTCCGGAAAAGAACGCCGTGTGGCCAGAGGACGGCGCAGCGGCCGGTCTTGGGCTTGAGGCTTTGCAGGATGTGCTGCTGGAAGGCGTAGTCGGCGCGGCCCTGCGGCGGGACGCCGAAGACATTGCGCCCCCAGGGGTCGGCGGCGAAGGCTTCGCGGTTCCACTGCTTGATGGAGTAGGGCGGATTGGCCAGCACGACATCGAAGCGCTGGAGCCGGTCGCCTTCGACGAGCTTCGGCTCGGCCAAGGTGTCGCCCCGCTCGATGCGGAAATCCTCGATGCCGTGGAGGAAGCAGTTCATCCGGGCGATGGACGAGGTCATGAGGTTCCGCTCCTGACCGTAGAGCTTCACGTTCCGCCATTCCTTCTTCTGATTCCGCAGGTGGGCGATGCAGGAGAGCAGCATGCCGCCGGAGCCGCAGGTGGGGTCATAGACGGACTCACCGGGCTGCACGTCGAGCATCTCGGTCATGAGGTGGACGACGGTGCGGTTCGTGTAAAACTCGGCTGCAGTGTGGCCGGAGTCGTCGGCGAACTTCTTGATGAGATACTCGTAGCCCTGGCCGAGCTCGTCCTCCGGCAGGTTGGCGACGGTGAGTTCGAGCGTGGAGAAGTGCTCGATGAGGTCGCGCAGCATGGCATCGGACAGGCGGTCCTTGTTTGTCCACTGCGCATCGCCAAAGATGCCAAAGAGCTTGTCGGGGTTCGCGGTCTCAATGGCCCGCATGGCCTGCTGGAAGGCTCGGCCCACATCGCGGTTGACCTTCCGGATCTCGCGCCAATGGGCTTCGGCCGGGATCTGGAAGCGGTGGTTCTCCGGGAAGAGGGCAAAGAGCATGTCGCCTTCGGACTCGCGAAGGGCGGTCTGGGTTTCCTCATCATAGACGTCGCAGAGCCGCTTGTAGAAGAGGAGCGGGAAGATGAACTGCTTGTAGTCCCCCGCATCGATCGTGCCTCGAAGGAGCACGGCGGCTCCCCAGAGGTAGGATTCGAGGTTTTGTTGGGTGATGCGGGTCATGGGGCTTTTGGAATATCAAACGCCATAATGGCGAGGTGGACCTCACGGTTGGAGTCATCCTTGTTCGAGAAAATGAACCTCCACTCGGTTTCTCCTGCTTGGCGCACGAACCTTTTGAACGCTGGATGCACTTTGGCGGTGGGCTCAATTTGAGCAAGGACATTGGTGAAATCTTTGTTCCTGTTAAACATTACGATCGCCGCCTTGGTATCACGCCAGTGGAGATATCCAAGGCATTGGTCAATGGTGCTTTTAAGTGATTCCGGCCCTTTCCAGAATTTACATTCCCCGACGAAGACGTTCCTCTCTTTCTCGCGGATAAGGATGTCGGTCTTCCCTTCGTAGTTGAAGGTTTCGCCAGTTGCTCCTCCTTGGTACTGACCGTTTAGCTGGACGAGAAAATGCTGTCTCAAATCCTCTTCTTTCATGGTCGAGAACGCGTGGGGACTGGCTTCCATCACGCGAACCATGCTCCGCATGATCGTCAAAATATTCTCATACTCCTTTTCATCCAAGACCGGTTCGGGAACAAAAGGGGTGTGAGAAGCCTGAGGAAGTTTGACTTCGGGCTTCTTTCGTATGCTTGGCACCGCATAGGTTTTCGGTGAGTCATCCCGATTTCGCAGCGGGATGCCAATGCTTGCTACCAAGTCCCGCCGATCAAGAATTCTAGCTTTGCGCGCTTGGATCTCCGTTCGTATATGCTGGGGTAGCGTCGCATTGTGTTCATGCGAAACCTTTGTTATCTGGTCGAGGTGATATCGGACATCGGACACAAATTTTTCGATTGATTCGCGAATGTGGATCCCCTTCTTCGGATCGACGTCATATACGATTTCAAGGTAATTAGATTGAATGCTTGCTCTCGGCGGAGTCCAGTGGCTTTGAGGGGGCAGCATTCGGAAAAACGAGGTGTCTCCGACATATGGGACATGGACGATGATTCGAGTAAGGCGAACTTGATACGACTCACCACGAGCCAAGAAGCGATCATCCATTTCAGTAACTTCCTGAAAAACCTCTTTATGACTCGCGATCTGTGGTTCGCCAAGAACGGGCGGATCCCATAAGAATTTGGGTGCCAACGCTGCTCCAAGATCGTCCTCGGATACATTTAGTAGGTAGTTTTCATCCAGCTTTTCAATTTCGTCTCTGATGCCCTTTGGCTGGTTTCGCAAGGTCCCACTAAGGTCATACTTGGTGAACAAAGTTTCCATCAGTGTCAGATGCTTAGCTTAGCAGGCCCTCCCGTTTAAGGATACAAGCCAGCCGTTCCTCAGCCGCAAACGCCGCGTCAGCGCTCTCTTGTAAGCGCTTCATCGCTTCTTCCACGGAGAGCGCCTCGCTCGTGACTACAGGCTCGACATACCGGGGAATGTTGAGGTTGTGATCGTTGGCGGCGATCTCTTCGAGGGTGACGAGGCGGGCAACGCCCGCGACATCCACATAATCTCGGACCCAGCCGTGGATGCGCTCGACGTGCTCGGGCAGCAGTTCGTTTTGGGCGCGACCGGCTTTGAACTCCTTCGAGGCATCGATGATGAGCACCTTACCCCTACGGTCCTTGGCCTTCGTCTGACGGAAGATGAGGATGCAGGCGGCGAGGCCGGCGCCGTAAAAGAGGTTGGGGCCAAGCCCGATGACGGCCTCGAGCAGGTCCATGCCGAGAAGCTTCTTGCGGATCTCGCCCTCCTTGCCCATGCGGAAGAGGGCGCCGTGCGGGAGGACGACTGCCATGCGCCCGGTCTTCGGAGCCATGGATTTGATCATGTGCTGCACCCAGGCGAAGTCGCCGGTCTTGGCGGGCGGCATGCCGGCGAAGTTGCGGCCGTAGGGATCAGCGGACCAGACCTCGTCGCCCCATTTCTCCAGCGAGAAGGGCGGATTGGCGATAACACAGTCGAAGGTCGCGAGGCTGTCACCGAGGAAGAAAGCGGGGCTGCGCAGGGTGTCGCCACGCACGATCTGGAAGTCCGCCGCGCCATGCAGGAAGAGGTTCATGCGGGCAATGGCGGAGGTGGTGAGGTTTTTCTCCTGGCCGTAGAGCCTGCCCCAGAGCGTGCGGACATCGCCCCGGGTCTCTTGCACGTGATGAATGGCCTCGAGCAACATGCCGCCGGTGCCGCAGGCGGGATCGTAGATGGACTCGCCCGCCCGTGGATCAAGGATCTCCACCATCAACCGCACGACCGAGCGCGGGGTGTAGAACTCACCAGCCTTCTTGTTGGTTGCGTCGGCGAATTTCTTGATGAGGTATTCGTAAGATTGCCCCAGCACATCAGCCTTGGCGTCGGTGTTGCCCAGCGAAAGCCGGGAGAAGTGCTCGATGAGATCCCGCAGGAGCGCGTCGGAGAGCCGGTCCTTGTTTGTCCACTGGGCGTCTCCAAAGATGCCGTAGAGGGTGTGGGGATTCGCCTGCTCGATTCCACGCAAGGCGGTCTGTAGCGTCTGACCGACATTCGTGGCGACCTTCCTCACGTCCCGCCAATGGCAGCCCTCGGGAATCTGGAAGCTGTAATTCTCAGAAAATAACGCGGACTCCTCATCGCCGTCGAATTCGATCAGAGCCGCTGCGTGCTCCTCGTCATTGACATCGGAGAGTCGCTTGAAGAAAAGGAGAGGGAAGACGTAGGTCTTGAAGTCGGCCGCATCAACGGGCCCGCGGAGGATGTTGGCGGCCTCCCAAAGATGGGACTCGAGTTGGGAAAGGGTGAGGGATTCCATTTTACTGGTGTGCCTCTTTCCGAAGGTGTCTGGCCATCAACTGACGGAACAGCCGAAGCGCGGGTCCGCCCGGGTTCCGCGTGCCGTAATCCCATGACTCGACCGTCTTGGGAGAAACGCCGAGACGCTCGGCGAGCCACCTTCGTGGTTTGCCAATCCTTGTCCGCCAAGCCGTGAGCTCGGTTCCTGATATCGCTGATCGAGTCATCCGGCCTTGTAGGAACCAGATGGAAGGGGTTCAGGCAAGGAGAATGTCACTCACCAGCTCAAAAACTGCCCCGAGTGGGACTGCTACAGGGGGAGGCCAGCGAGTCACCGGCAACCCCACTCCAACTGTAGTTGGAAAAGCCAACTTGCCTCCAATGCGCATGAAACCATTCCGGCCGAGCGAGCTCAGTAGCCCCCAAAAGGGCAACAGCCGATTCAACGTCCTCTGGCGGGATCACCTCGCCACGGCGGTTCCCTTCAGACGACCTGGTTCCTGCCGTCGAACCGATGCTCCTGGGCCAGATCGCCACGACCTCTCAATCGCAACCGGCCGCTCCGTTAGAGGGCGAATGACGATTCAGGATAAAACAGCTCCAACAGATTCGCCTCGACCTCGGTCCACGGCTGTTGAAGGTCGATTGTGCGGATCGAGACACGGTGACGACCGTGAAGAGTAAACCGGTGGTCTAAATGATACCCGTTGCTCGGATAAAGGAGCATCCCCTCGACCTCCTCCCAACCGGGCTCCGCCGCCTTATTGGTCAGGTAAGCGTTGAGCTGATAGAGGTTGCCGGAACGGAAGCGAAGGGCGTCGTAGTGGGAGACGAGAGCCTCCTGATAGTATTTGCAGTCGAGGATGAGCTTTCGATCAGGCCAGGAAACGGTGACGTCGGTGATCATGCGGGGCAGCGTGGCACGAGTCCCCTCACCCAGGTGCGAAGCGAGCCAGTCAATGTGCATCGCGGAAACGACCGCGCCCTTGAGATGCCGGCGGGCAAAGTTCTGGACGAAATCCTCGAAGACCTTGGCCATGAGTTTCTCATCCCGGGTGAAATCCCGGAAGCGCCTCGCTGCCGCGGCAGACTTTTCGGGAAGCAGTGACCGGTGGATGAGTTCGCAAAGGTGGAGCAGGAAACGGTAAGATCGATTGTTGCGGTGCAACTGGACCCGATGGAAGTGATGCGCGGTCACCCGCAAATCCCCCACCTCGGCAAAGCCATCAAGCGCTTTTCGGAGAGCCCTACGAGTTTCCAGCTTCACGACAGTGTCGCGCAGGAGAAGTCGGAGCGTCGCCTTGACGATGCGATTGTGAAGGACATCCGGACTGAGTTCGTCGTAGGTGCAGACAAGCTTGCCACGGGTGCGGGTCTGATTCTTCTCGCTGGCGGAAAAATCGATGCGCCCTCGGATCCGGGGTGTCTCCTCCTCCACTGAAAGGTAACTGCGATCAAGCCCTCCCCGAAGAAGCCGATGGGTGGCGGCGGCGAGAACCCTGGCGAAGAGATTGTTCAGATCCGGGCAGGAGTCGGCATCGACCGACACCATCTCCGCCTCACTCAGCCGGTGATCCCAGGCGTAGGAGAGGAGGTAATAAAGGTTCGCGATGGGAATAAGGGTAGCCATCAGGGCATACTCTCGATAAGGGCGAGACGGAACTGCTGGACCGTTTTGGGATCGTCGATCCAGTATTCTTCCAACAGCGGCAGGATCTCGTAGCGGACGATGGCCTGAAACCACTTCCGAAAATCCGTAACCGGTCCCACCGGGGTGAAGAAGCTGTGCCCGATCCGGTAGCCGGTCCCGAGGTTGGCTTCGTCTTTGGAAATCTCGTGATTGAGTGCCGCCATCTGCTCCCGGATGTGCTGAATCTGGTGAGGGGTGATGCCGTGGCCGCCAAGGTGAAATGCGAAGGCCTCTGTCTCGAAGCCTGGATCGAGCGTGAGGAAAGCGAATCGGCGACGCAGGGCGTAGTCGACCAACGAGAGGGACCGATCGGCGGTGTTCATCGTGCCGATCAGGTAGAGGTTTTCAGGTACCGTGAATCGCTCTTCGCTGTAGGCGAGGGTCATCTCTTGCCCGCGCTTGTCGGTCTCGATCAGCATCATGAGCTCGCCGAGAATCTTGCTGAGGTTGCCTCGATTGATCTCATCGACGACGAGGAAATATTCCTGCCCCGGGTTGGCGAGAGCTTTGCGGCAAAGCCGGTAGAAGCAGCCGTCGTTCACTGCGAAGTGGCCGTCCTTCGTCGGTCGCAGGCCTTGGACGAAATCCTCGTAGGTGTAGGACTGATGGAACTGTACCATCTCGACGGCGGACTCGTCACGAACTCCCAGCTGAAGCCAGGCCAGACGCTTCGCGATGAAGGTTTTCCCCACACCGGGGGCACCCTGCAGGATGATATTCTTCTTCCGCCTGAGCTGCTCGAGGATGTGAGTCAGTGCGTCGCGAGACATGAAAAGTTCCGAAAGGGCGTCTTCGATGCCGTAGGCGGGTGGGCCTTCCTCAAGTTCGGGCACCGGGTCCTCTATGTCCTCCTCCGCCGATTCAAGGCCGGGAACCCCAGGATAGGCGCCGGCAAGTATTTTGAGAAGCTCTCGGTCGTCGGTGATGTCGGTCAGAGTTTTTGTGGGCAATCGATTCCGCTCTGGGTGCTTGAACGCCTTTTTCTCCTCCCAACTCACAGGGACTACATTCACGTGTTCTTCGAGCTCTGGATTGTAAGAGAACGGCCCCTCAACCACTCCCCAACCAATGACTTCCGACTTACCCAACTTAGCGAAAACCACGTCTCCCGTTTTCATGATCCGCGAAAAATTCCAGAGCATGTGAGCCACTTGCACCTTGGACTTGTCACTGGGATAGGCCGATTCCAAAGCCTGCTGGATTTCTGCCTTTGTCGCGAAGGCACAAAGGTCGCCGATTTCATCCCATCCAAGAGCCGCGATGTTCTGTTCGGTCCATTCTTCCCATTTTCGTGCACCCTCCCCGGGAGCAATGAGCCAATACCGTCGATTCTCCGTCGGGTGTGGGTCGGACTTAGCGTGGAACGAAAGCCCGGCTTCGAGAAGCTCCGTCCTCCGATCCGGATCCAAACAAAGGGCCTCCAATTCCTGACGATGGTTCGCCAACCAAGGTGACCGCTTTCCAGAACAGTAACGCGACAAGGCCGACAGAGAAGTCTTGATTGAAGGCCAAAGTTCATCGAACCGATCAAAGAATTCTGCCTCATCGAGGTCCGGGAGGCCGTAGCTGACTCCGTCTATCAACTGCGAAAACGCTTTGGGTTCCTTCCGCCCGGCTTCTTTTTCCGCGTTCCGGTAGCGCACGGATTCCGGATGATCGAAAGGAACGAGAAACTCGATGCGCCGTCGTCCGGGCTTCACCGAAATCGTGGCGACTGCCCACCACCAGATATTGATGCGAATCTGCAACGCCCCGCCTCCCCGCTTGCGAAGAGTCATTGATAGAAGCTCCTCGGGATTTTCGGCTTCGTCCCTCAGCACCAAGAGGACCTTGGCGAAGTAGTCTAAGGCGCGGTCAGGTTCGTGGTCGGGAAAGAGCTTGTCGAAAGGCGGTCCGAATTGAGGTTTTTCGGCACCCGTCGCCCAGAGATGGGCTTCTCGTGAGAATTCCACGATGTCTCCATTAACCATGGACAACGCTTTCGGAAGCCACACGGCGTATCCTGCCGCCGTCTTAGGTGGTTCCGGAAGGCCCCTGGTCTCCGAAAACCCAAGGTTCTTCGCGTCGGCCGAAATCCATTTCTGCGGGCACGCCCAGAACATCCCCATCGTGAGAGTGGCAAAGCCGACCTTGTGGAGTTCGAGACACTGCTTCATCAGATCCGTGTCGAGTGTCTCCGGCGTCGCGGACATGATGTGCTCGAAGAACTGCCACAGGAGCTGGACATGCCCGGCTGATCGCTCCTTGGCGAAAGGCATCAGCCAGGAGTTCTGCGAATTCGCCAAGGGGATGCCGTCGAAGTCATCTGGAATAGGGGCCTCGAGATTCCATTCCGACTTCAGAGCCTTCCAGAGGGCGCGGCGATTCTCATCCGTGACCCCCCGGTTGAAACTGCCCAGGAAGGTAAATGGATCGATCTCCTTCAGTGGAAACTCCGAGCCATCGCTGCCGCGGTCGGTGATCGGGGTGGCTTTGAGCCCAGCCTCGTGCATCCGCCCGAGAATCTGGACCAACTCGTGATTTCGGTCCTTGAACTCAAGCAGTTGCTTGGCAGCTTCTTCGTGAATGGGAATCCAGGTGAACATGACGCCTCCGTGATACGGTATGCCCCAGCGAAAGTCACCCTCCGATTTCTGTCGTTAGCAGGTCAAAGGTATGTGGCCGGCATTGGATCTGAGCGCTTGCTTTTGGAGATTGAATCCGTCCGAAGCTATCAATGCATTACCCGAAGAGTATTGACACGCAACGCTCATCTTGCTTCTTTGGGCTCTGAAAGTCATATGCCAACGAAGAAGCCCCAAGCGCCCCTCGAATGGATCTGGATCTGGAAGCCGGACTTCTACCTCGACGCAGACGGAAAAGAGACTCGCCTTCTCCTTCCCGGACGGAAATCCCGCTGCGTTGGCACCTGTCATCCGGACACGGAACCCGGTCAGCTCGTGATCCTTTACCGCACTACGCCGAAGAAGGACATCGCCTACCTGCTGCGCACAGTGGGACCGGCGATGATTAATGAGAAGTGGCGGCCTAAGACAGGAACTCGGGGAAAGTGGAATTACATGGCGGAGTTTGAGGTGCTTGCCCGGATCACACCCCCGATTTCGATTCAAGAAATGAGGGATTGCCCGGATCTGGAAAATTTTTCGGCGCTGCGGGGTAGAATGCAGCGCTCCTTCTTCCGGGTCAGCTCGCAGGACTCTATGGCACTGTGGCGCCTTATGGATGGACGACTCCCTCCGTCAGTCTCCACCATTCTCAAGAAATCCCGACCTACCACCGAGTTGCCTCTAGAATCTGTGATCGAAAGCGCGTTTGCGAAAAACTTGAAAACCGTGGGGCGCGCTCTAGGGCGGGACTTGAAGATCTGGACCTCACCCGATGGTGTAAAAGGGCGTCAACTTCCCTGTCCCGAAGCCGGGGGCCGGATGGATCTCCTCTGCGTCGACCGGAAAACACAAGACTTTGTCCTTCTGGAATTAAAGACGGTGAAAGCGAAGAGGGATACCTATGGCCAGATCTGTTCTTATCTCGGCTGGATAAGAAAGCACGTCTCAGGAAAGCGCAAAGTCCACGCACTGGTCCTCGCGGATGGACAGGACGCGGCGTTTCAAAGTGCTTTAGGGGCTGGCAGTCCAATCGAGTTTCACGAGATCCGTCCCATTGCCAAGAAGCTCAAGCTGATTTCCTGAGAACTTATCACGAGACAAAAGCAGCGAGGATGTTCTAGGACATCGGTCTCTCACCTTCCCCGAGCTATGATTACCATTGCCTGGAACCTCGCCCACCAAATTAAGGTCCGTCCCATCCCTGACGATCTCGTCGAAGTGATCCTGTCCCTCGAAGCGGAGACGGTCCTCTTCAATGAATACGTGGACGACCCGAGCCGAGAACCTTTCAAGGCGGCGATGCGGGAGGCTGGCTTTCGCCATCAGGCCGTCTCGGCGACGCCAGCACGGCACAACCAGATCTTTGCCGCGTCGAAGCACGCCTTCGACGTCGGAGACCTCCGACCACCGCAGTTCGACGGGTCGGCGATCTCGAACTTCCTCCACCTCAAGTTCAGGGATTTCCCCTTCGAGATGGTCGGCTTGCGTGCCCCGGCCTACGAGAAGGCCGCCGACCGCAAGGCCTACTGGGCGGAGTTGGGTCAGATCATGGATTCAGTCAGGAACCCCTCCATCCTCTTTGCCGGGGACATCAACTTCGACCCCTTCGTGAAGGCGAAGCAGGAGGGTGCTATACGGTGCTCCTTTCCATTCGCCTCCGGCTACCAAGTCCCGAATCCCACTGGCGACTGGAGCTACCTCTCCCACTCCGGCAAAGGCTACAAGATCGACCACGTCGTCCACACCCCCGGCGTGGTGGTCACCGAGGTAGAATACCTCACCCGCATCGGAGACCGCCACCTCGCCGGGGAGAAGTCCAAATCTCCGATCTCGGATCATGCGGCGCTGCGGTTCAAAGTGGGCGAGTGATCTACCACGAATCCAGAACCGGTCTTTGGGTCACTCCGACGGTTTCCCCTTTGCGATCTCTCCTGCATTCTCCGGCGTGATTGTCCAGTAGCCTGCCGCCACTTCCTTCGTCACCGGAAGCCGGTAGTGGGCGAAGATGAGGTTGGTGTTCGTGTGGCCGAGGTGCAGGGCGAGGGCGGCTGCGTTCTCGTGATGGGCGAGGTGGTAGGTCCCGTAGGAATGGCGGAGGGCGTTGCCAGGCCACTTCCGGAGTTTTGGCAGCGCCTTGGCGGCTGCCTCGTCGCCGCTTTCGATCAGTTTCTTGACCTTCGCCTCATACTTCCGGACTTCGTCAGTGGTTCCGAACCCGGCCGCGCGATGGGCGGCTTCCATCTTCTTGCGACCACGTTGATGGCTCTCGGGCCAAACGCTGCCGGAGCGGCGCTTGCTCGTCTTCAGCCAGGCCGCCAGATTCTCCGGGATGGGCACGATCCGGTGGCGGGCGCTCTTGGCGTTGGCGGCCAGGACCCGCACGTTCCCCAGGTCGAGGTGGACTTCGGACCAGTTCAGTCGTTCCAGTTCAGAATTCCGCAGGCCGGCGAAGAGACCGAGAGCGATGACGGGGCGGATCTCGTCATCGGCACCCGTGAGAAGAATGGCGGCCTCACGAGGCGTGAGGATCCCGACCTCGGTCTCGATCACTTTCGCCTGCCGCACCAGCTCGGCGGGATTCTGGTCGAGGTAACCGTTGCGCTTCGCATCGTTGAAGGCCACCACGAGAATCCTCCTGTAGGAGTTCACCGAAGCCGGAGCGAGCTTCAAGCCATGCAACCAGTCCTCGACCTCCTTCCGGTTGATGGTGGCGACCGAACGTTTCCCAAACACCTCCTGGAAGCGGCCCAGCTTTCCCTGCATGTCCCGGATGTGACGACTTGAGAGCCCCGATCGCCTCCGCACTGCCAGCGAGTCGGCGATCATCTCGGAGACGGTGCAGGACGCGAGGACCTTTCGCTGATGTTCGATCGCGAACTCGACCGCTTCCCGCAGGGTCAATCCGACTTCGGCGAGAGCCTCCCGCGTGTCGTTGATCGTTGCTCGCTCCGCCGGGGAGATGGCGAGATCCGTTCCGTGGACCAGGGCCACCTTCTCGCGGTCCGCCGCCCACTCGTCGGCCTCGTTCCTCGTCTTGAAGTATTTCTGTTTGCGCTGACCGCCCTCGACGTAATTGGCCCGCCATCGGTAGCGGGCGTGAGTCTGCACTTTGGTTCCATCCTCAAGGAGCCTCTCGAGCTTCCGGATCGAGACGCGATTCCCGATCCGAGCGCCCAAATTGTCCGTTTTCCGGGGCGGCTTCATGCCCTCAGGAAATCAGAGAACTTCGGAAAAATCAATTCCTAATCGTTACTTAATCGTTACAAGGTCTCCAGCCCCTGCTTGCGATTCTCCGTAACTCGTTGAAAATAAGAAAGCCAACTGTCGGACTCGAACCGACGACCGGCTGATTACAAATCAGCTGCTCTACCAACTGAGCTAAGTTGGCCCATAGGGCCGCAAGAGGCGGGTTGGGAATGTATCCACGCAACGGCCCGCTGC